>CAYUCD010000010.1:0-13649 GCA_964443265.1 uncultured Gammaproteobacteria bacterium
TTGCAAATCAACGGCAATTAGCTCGTGTCAGCGCAGAGCCGGGACGTACGCAGACGATCAATCTTTTTGATATTGATGGCCGATTTTTGCTGGTTGATCTTCCAGGCTATGGATACGCCAAGGCTTCAAAAGAAAAACGTCAGGATTTTTTTGAGATGTTGAATGAATATCTTTGGCACAGCGAACAGCTCAAACTCGTGTTTTTGATTATTGATGCACGGCTTGGTCCTACGGATTCTGATACGGAGATGTTGCGGTACCTTGTTTCTAAGGGGACGGCCACGGTCATGATTTTAAATAAGATTGATAAACTTTCGCGCTCTGACATCGCGAATCTTGTGCGTTCACTTCAAGCTTCGTATCCGGAAATTCAACTCATTCCACACTCGAATGTGAGTGGAGATGGTCTTGGGGAGATTTTAGAGGTGATTCAAAAGAAGGTGCGAGAAGTGGTTAGCTAACGTGTGTTAAATTTATTTTTTCAAAACACCCCCGATTTGATCGAGGGTGTTTTTTGTATTCGCGTTTGAATTAACGTGACAGAATCTGCGCTGAGATCAAGTCATTCACACCCACTTCATTGATCCAGTCGTAAGATCCGTTGGATTTACCGTCTGCATCATAGTGGGGAGCGTCAGACATGTCAGACCAGATGAACGATCCTGTCGCCGTTGGTATATCGTATTGCGTGGTGTTTACAATATGCGGTCCTAAGATTCCGGAAAGCATCACGTTGCTTTTTGTGAGAAAGCCTGTGACCGGAGTTGTGTTACCTGTTTTATAGAAGAATATGAGAACGGAATCACCAGAGACGACTGTTCCTGAAACCGTGGCGTGCAATGTGTACACGTTACCGGACCCTTGGATGGATTCCTCGGTCACGAATTCTACAGATACGATGCTTGTAGATCCTGTTAGCGATCCGCTTCTTAAATCCGCGCCTGTTTCCGCATTTGTAATCTTTACATTAGAAGGAGAGATGTCTGTCGATCCCTTACGAATGCGAAAGTTGTTTAGATTTAGGGTGCTACCTGTGCTTGTTGTTTTGACGATCGTGAAGACTACGCGTTTTAACGTGGCGTTTCCATTTGTATCAGCGCCAACGCTGAATTTATACAAGTCCATGTCTGCGCCAGAAGCAAGCGTTGTGCTAACGAGTGATTGACGCGCGACAAAGGGTTTTGTTTTTCGGACTGTGTAAACGATGTTGGATAGGTGATCATCGTCTGTTGAATAGACCGGGCTTCCACTAGCAGATCCGATGGCGTGAATGTTTGCTTTGTTCTGGTAGTTCGTATTCCATTGTCCGTTTGTGAGACCAGATGCAATTCCTAGCCCGACACTTGCGCCAGAGCGGGGAACGTTATCTGTTGCGCCGTTCGCACTTGAAGAGGATTGGACATAGGAGATTTTTCCCCAAAGTTGCAATGTTACATAGCCATCCTTTGGTACGAAGACTGGATTTGTAGAGAGATCAATATCTTTTGACGTATTTTTTCCCGCTGGAAGGACGCCTTGACCAAGAACGGCGCCATCTTTTGCAATAGCGATGGCTGTGAAGCTAGCAGCATCTCCTGTTGAAGAAACGGCAATACGATCGATGGTTGAGGCTTCATCTTTTGCGGACACGCGAAATTGCGCGAGGCTTTGCCACGTGGTGCTATCTGCCGCGATGATTTTGGATCGATTTATATCCTCTGCGGCGATCGTTAACGTTCCTGCGGGGACATTTCGTAGACGAATGTTGTCAAAGCGACCTTTGCCGCCGGCCATAAAATCATAGACGTAGTTGATTTTGATGGTTGGATCTAGGATCATCAAATCCGTTTCCAGATTGCGTGCATAGGAATGCCATTTACCATCCATCAAGCTTGGATCCATGCGTAAGGAATAATAAGATCCAAGAATGCCGGTACGAAATCCGAAGGAGTAAAAGACGTATTTGTTTCCTTTGTTGGTGTTAACGAATGCGTAGACATACATGTCCGCACTCGTTTTCATGTCCCAGGTGAGCGTCTTTTCTGTTTGATTGTTCCAATACGTCTGATTGGGTTTTGAGAGAATCCAATCTTGATAATTTGCATTTGCCACGTCCATTTCGATGACGCGACTATTTTTTTCCGTATCAAAGACATTCGTAACCGTCGCTGGCACGGTGCTTCCAGGGGCGAATTTAAACCAGCCGAGCGTGTCGCCATCTTCCGCATCTTCGTAGGTGGAATAGCCGGTTGCTGTTCCAGAGAAGTTTGCATTTGTCACATCAGCTCCAGAGAGGGATACGGTTGCTCCAGCGGGTTGAATCGCGTATTGAATCGCGGAAGCATAGAGGCTGTAATCTCCATCTTTGAGCATGGTGAATTTAAATTGTCCGTTTTGGTCTGTTACTGTCGTGTAATTTAATGGAGATAGTTTGACGTTCGCGTCTGTGATGGGCGCTCCGGAGACGGCGTCTGTAATTTTTCCTGAGATAGAGTGGAGGCTTAAAACATTGGTTGTTTTAATATTATCGAAACGGCCTTGACCGCCGACCATGAGATAGCCGATTTTATTGATGGTGATGGAGGGGTCAAGCGATCGCATATCTGCCTCCAAGTCGCGCGTAATGGTGTGCCACGTGCCATCTTTATATTCTGCTGGCATGCGCAGGGAGTAGGTCGATGAGATGAGACCTGTGCTAAAGCCAAACGAGTACATCACGAAACGCGGACCTTTGTTTGTATCGACGTACGCGTACACAAACATTTCTCCGCCGGTTTTCATGTCCCAGGTTAGGATTTTGTTTGGATCATTTAATGGGCTTCCGTCTGTTTTCGTGAATTTGAATTCCTGATAATACGGATTGGAGACGTTTATCTCGATGGCTCTTCCGTGAGCTGCATCATCTGCTACGTTTGCTACGGTGCCTCTGTAGGTGCTATTTGGAAGCCATAATGCCCAGCCGGCTGTGTTACCGTCTTCCGCATCTTCATGCAGAGTTTCTACAGGGACGTTTAAGAGGGAAGAGTTGAGATCAGCTGTATTTACCATTAAAAAGAAGTTTCGATCTCCATTGGGTTCAACCTTAACTTCGATCCAGCTCGCTAAGAGTGAATTAGAAGACGCTTTGTAATCAATGCTCGATACCTCGTAAACGAAATTATCGCTTGCGTTTACCCCTTGAGGGCTGACGTGTTTATCATTACTTAAAAGTGCTTGCCATGTTAGATTCGAACCGCCGGGGATCGCTTTGAATGTATTTCCAACAATATGGAGATTCTCGTTTTTATCAACGATTGCGTTTGCGTACCAAAGCCTATCATAATCCGTTGGAGAGAGAAGTCTTTCGTTGGACCAGACACCATTTATAAAAGTTTTCACGATAAGCTCTTTAGGATCCTGTTCTGGTTCATGAGTTCTTTGAGCAAGCAGTAAGAGTTTGCTATTTCCTTGGACCAGTTGGTAGCGATTATAATCTGTTTCCCAAAATTTTGATGGCGAGGACCAGGTTCCGTCCGTGTCTCGAATCATGTAGAAGTATTTATCCATTGTCGCACTACGAGCCTCATCTTCAATAAGAAAGACCACTTGTAGATGGCCGTCGTTTGTCGCGACCATATCAAACGTCATTGGCTGTTGGCTATTAAGCCGTTCGACGGCTGGCCATGGCCCAGTGGCTGGAATTTTTTGAATCAATATATGACTATCGTTGAGTTGATTGTAGCCATAGTCATCGTCTGACCAGCCGATATAGGCGTTTCCGTTTTCATCGAGCGTGAATTTACTTTGTACATCGTACGCTCTCATGATGGGCGTTTTGTTGATTTGAAGAGGGGTGGACCACGCCATGTTTTTAAAGGCGCTGTACCAAACCTTGAATGTTCCTGGTGTTTGGGGTTGATTAAACTGGCTCATCCAATTTTCTTCCCATAGAACGTGGATCGTATCATTTTTATCAATAACAACTTTACTAATAACAATCGTGTTTTTTTCTGTGCCGTTCGTGGAGCTTGCTACGGTGAAGAGTGCTTGAGGCGTCTCTAGGGCGTTGTTGATTATTTTTGAAACGTAAAGCGTTCGCGTTTCATCATCTGTAAAGATAGCGGTTAGACGGTCTTGACTATCTCTCACGACACGGGGTACATCGAAATTATAATTTAATTTAAATTGCGATGGGAATGCTATTTGTTGAGGTGTGTTCCAGATCCTTTCTGGTGTTGAAGCGTATGTCGCTGCGAACGCGTGTTGCGTGAAGCCAAGACCTATGAAGGCAATGGCCACAAGGAGGAAAGCACGAAGAGTGTGTTTCATAATAAACAAAAATCTCCTCATTCACGAGGAGACCTTGGTGGATTCATTAGTTGAATAATGAAGGTGAAAGATATGGCTTTCTTTGCCCAAAAACGTTATGTTTTGGAACGCAATAAGCATATTTAATTATGTATTCACGCTAGTCTTAAAACGGGTTTTTGTCAAGCCCCTTCTTAGCTTCTTCGTGCCCCTCCTTTTTTGGCTTTTTTTAGGCAAAAATAGGGAGGCGTGCTAAGGTTTCTTTATGAAACATTTACTTGTGCTCTGCTTCGCCCTTATCGTTTTTGGTGCTGGATGCCAGGGCATTTCTTACCCACCTGCGTCCATTGGCGGGACTGAGCTTAATTTGAGTAACCAGGGATTGACGGCGATTCCTTCAGATGTGTTTTTACGGACGAATTTAACGATATTGAATCTTTCAAGTAATCGTTTGACGGGAGCACCTCAATCACAGATTGGTCAGCTTAAAAATCTTACCTCGCTTGATTTGAGCGGAAATTTATTAACCGGATTGCCAGCGGAACTCGGACAATTAAATAAATTGGAGACGCTGAATGTTTCCAATAATCAATTAACAGGATTGCCTATGGAGCTGGGGAATCTTACACAGCTTCGCGTGTTAGATGTTTCCGGAAATGCGTATTCCACCCAGGACCTTGATGGTATTGCTAAAAAATTGACGAAGACAGAAATTCGACGGTAAGGCGTTTTATTTTTGCGTGCGGTGGCAGGGGACTTATCCACAGGTGTGATGCCCCCCCACTCAAATAGTGTTATTATATTTAATTGAAAGTGTATTTTTAACATTTCGTCTCGCTTTAAGCGAGCCATTTCTCTTTGCGTATGAATGTTTTTTCTTCGTGTCGGACGCTGATGGAGCAACGGAAGTTTTTGGGGGTCCTAAGCGTTTTATTTCTTGTTTTTGGACTTTTACTTCTTTCGCGCCCAGTCCACGCGGCTACGTGTACCTTCTCTACAGCGGGTGGCGCTTCAGAAGGTGATTGGAATACGGCGGCAAACTGGGATTGTGGAGCTGATGGAAATCGCGTACCTATTACAGGTGACGCGGTTGTGATTCCAACGGCTACAACAACGAATGTTGGTGCAACTCCCACGCTTCCGGTTGTGAGTAGCATTACGATTAATGGAACCGGTACGGTGAATCTTTCTTCTGCTGTTTATTTGGCTACGACTTCCACGGTTAATATCACGGGCGCTGGAACGTTTAATGTTGCCGCAGGTACGGCTTCGACGACAGCTCTGGTGGTTGCGACAGGCGGCTCTTTTATTGTCACATCCGGATCCGCTTCTACTACGAGTATCTCAAACACGGGAACAATTACCATTGGCACCGGATCTGTCACGAGTACGGGAACGCTGACCAATAATTCAGGAGGTGTTATTACGTTTTCTGGGGCTGGTACGTTAACAGTTGAAGCGGATTTTATTAATAGTGGCACGTTTACTCCAGGGTCTGGAACGTTCCGGGTGGCGAATACTGCTACGCAGGCTATTGCTGGTACTGTGTATAATAATTTTTCTTCCATTAAGGCTTCGGGAACGGCTACATTTGGAGCTACATCTACGATTGTTGGCACGCTTGTTACAAGCGGTGGGGGTACGGTAGCGCCGGCTGCGAACGGTGGTTTTACGGTTGTTGGAGCTATTACGATTGGTTCTGGGACAACGCTTTCTATTGGAGCGGCAACATCAACAAATGCCTCCACGATTACAAATAATGGAACGTTAGCTATTACGACGGGTACCGTGACATCTACAGGGTCTATTACGAATGCTGGTACCATTTCTTTTACCACCGGTATGCTCAGCATTCAGGGTGATCTTACGGATAGTAGCGGTACGTTTACACGCGGGACAGGAACGTTGCGTTTAGCTGGAACGGGTACACAAACGATTGCTGGATATACCTATTACAATGTTACCTCGATCAAGGGGTCTGGTACGGCCTCACTTGCTGCCGCGGCAACGATTGCTAACACGCTTGTGATGAGCGGTGGCGGCGTACTCTCTGGAGCGGCATCTAATTTGACGGTTACAGGAGCTTCAACGATTGGCGGAACAGCAAGCGTAACTTCTACGAGTGGTGTGCTTACATTTACGGGGAATGTTACTTCTACGGGAAGTATCGGTTCTTCAACTGGAAACATGCTTTTTAGTGGAGAGTTTCAAAATAATGGGACCTTTCAGATTGGTTCTGGAACAGCAACGACGACAGGCGCGGTGACAAGCACGGGCGTGATTAAGGGTAATGCTGGTAAGTTTGCTCTTTTGAATCGATTCATCAATTCTGGAACCTTTACCCCCCAGACGGGTACGGTGCGCTATGCTGCCACTTCTATACAGAATGTGGTCGCGACTATTTATTATAATTTGGAATTTACCGGAGGTTCTACATATACGCTGGTTGGAGATACGACTTCAACTGGCGTAACAACGGTCGGGACCGGTAATGTGTTTGCTGTGAGTACGTATAAATATACGGGCGATGGATTATTTACTAACACGGGTTCGATTACTGTTGGAACAGGGGGAAAAATTCTTCATACGCTTGAATCTATCGCATTTACTGATTCAGTTGGTACAACAGCTTCTTCTTATACGACTCCAGCTACGGTGTATGTAACGATTCAAGATTCAAATAGTAATTTAGACGGAACGACTCCGGATACAATAACGGTTACGATTACGACTAGCGCAGCTGCTGGCTCTGATACAAGCGTTGTGACGTTAACGGAAACCGGAAATGCAACTGGTATATTTCGAGGTGACACGACTATGGTTGTGGCAAATACTATTGATCCAGATACGCGGATTGAACTTCTAGCTTCGGGTACGGGAACGGCAACTTATACGGATGCGTATGATTCGACAGATTCTTCCACGTCGTCTGCAACGTTCACTTTTTCTGCTTCCTCTAGCTCATCTTCTTCTGGCGGTGGCGGTGGTGGATCTATTACTCCCGTGACGATTACGGTTGTTGCGCCTCAAGTAAATACGGAGAAGCAGGCGTTGCTGGACAATCTTACAACGATCAGCGTCCCTATCCATGGACTCGTGCGCATTAAGGAGAATAGCGCTGTGTACTACATTGGCGCAGACGGGAAGCGTCATCCATTCCCAAATTCTAAGATTTATTTCACCTGGTATCCGGATTTTTCCCAAGTTCAGGTGATTACGCTTGCGAAGCTCTCTTCCATTCCATTGGGTGCAAATGTGCATTATAAGCCAGGTGTGAAGATGGTGAAGTTCACAACTGATCCAAAGGTCTATGCTGTGTCTTTGTCTGGAAAATTACGTTGGGTGAAGGACGAAGCATTGGCTAAAGCATTGTTTGGAGCAGATTGGAATAAGATGATTGATGATATTTCCGATGCCTTCTTTACCAACTATTCCTTTGGCGACGCAGTGAATACATCCTCTGATTATCATGCGGATCAGGAAACGACAGGCGCTACCACGATTAGCACGGATCTCGCTCTTTAATCCTTGGTAAAAAAATAATCGCTCCGCTGAAAGGCGGGGCGATTTTTTTGAAATAAAAAACGCTCGAATGTGGGTTCGAGCGTGGAGGGGGAAGAAAGGACGGGTCAAACGTGGATCTCGGAGGTCTCGATGACATCCTGTGGACTGGTGTTCTGCCATCCGACGTGATCGTTGCAGATCGGAATCCAGCACTTGAGGTGATAGCCGCGCGCTGGACCGAGCATGAAGATGCGGAGACTAATGTGGCCAGCCTTATTGCCACACGTTCTGGTGACCACGCCATTGGAAGTGAGTTCACGCCACTGATAGGCGCATTTGTGCAGGTCCTTTGCGCTTCCTGTGTTGGTGATCACCGGGTCTGGGAGCTGTCTTCCTGATTTCATCGCGATAGCGGTTTGAAGGTCGCGATGATTTTCGCACTGTTGAACAACCAAACGGTTGATGCTTCGTTGCTTTTCTGGTTTCTGATCAGCGAAGGGGTCGTCGCCTCGTTCGCCAACTCGGCAACCGCATGGCCATTGCTGGATGTCGCGATCTTTTGGGTCTACGATTCCGAGGATCGTGCTAGAGATCACAGGTTTGGATTCTGGAAGGGGCGGTGGGCTTGTCATGGCTTCCTCCTCGTGTTGGGCATGACAAAACAACCTATGTTAAATAGGTTGTTTTGTCAATATGGGGTCGCTTTAGCGGTGATTGCTATGCGACTGGAAGTGTCTTCCGCCTTGATGAGAAGGTCTGCGCGATGGCTGACCTTGGCGCTGTGGTTGAAAAGGGGAGCGGCTTTGTTCGCGGCCGTTTCGTCTTGGTGGTCGAGAGAAGGGTCTTCGGGATTCGTCCATGGCAGGCTCTTCTGCTCGAAATGGTGGCAAGGTTGGAAGAGCAGAAACGGGCAGAGCTTTGCGCGTTAATCGTTCAATGTCGCGCATTTCGTTTCGTTGTTCTGGCGTGACAAACGAGATGGCGTGACCGCTCATGCTCGCGCGTCCGGTTCGACCAATGCGATGCACGTAATCTTCTGCGACGTCTGGCAAATCAAAGTTAATAACTAAATCAATTCCTGTGACATCGATTCCACGTGAGGCTATATCGGTTGCCACGAGCACGCGATATTCACCGGACTTGAAGCCGTCTAGGGCTAGACGTCGTTGAGAGAGTGATCGATTGGAATGAATTTCTGAGGCAGTGGATCCCATGGCGCGGACGCTTCGAGCAATTTTTTTTGCGCCGTATTTTGTGCGCGAGAAAATCAAAATCGTTTTATAGGGTTCGCTTAAGATCTTTTCCAATAAACGCGTCTTGTCCGATTTTTTTACGATAAAGGCTTCTTGTGAAACGTTTTCTGCCATGGTTCCGGCGCGTGCAATTTCCACGCGAACTGGCGCTCGCATGTATGTGCTTGCCATGCGCACGATTTGGTTTGGCATGGTCGCAGAGAAGAGCATGGTCTGACGTGTGCTTGGAACTACGTGCAAAATTTGTCGGATTTGTGGTTCAAAACCCATGTCTAACATACGATCAGCTTCATCCAGCACTAAGATGCTGACTCGTGATAAATCGATTGTTCTTCGTTGAATATGATCAATACAACGGCCTGGCGTCACAATGATGACGTGTGGGTTGCGGCGTAATTGCTGAATTTGAGCTCCGGCAGGTGTTCCGCCAATTAAAACGGCTGTTCGCAAGCCAATTGGGCGACCTAATTTTTGAAATGTTTCGTCGATTTGAAGGGCTAATTCACGGGTTGGCGCAATCACAAGACCACAGCCTTTTTCGGTTGCTAATCGTTGAATCATTGGGATGGCAAAAGCAAGCGTTTTTCCTGTGCCGGTTTGAGCAATTCCAACTAAATCATTGCCTTGAAGGGCAATGGGAAAGGCCTTGGCCTGAATCTGCGTAGGCTCCGAATATCGAAGACTAGCCAAAATTTCAAGTAATTTTGGTGCAATTCATAACTTATCGAACATAAGACTGTGTATCCATAATCGGTCCAGGATACACGAAAACAGGCTTCTTGTCAAAGATTTGACCTAAAATCTTGGGTACGTTGTCGGCTTTTTTAAGCGAGCGGGTGGTTTTTTGTGAGCTCTTGGACGAGCTTTTTTGTTTCCTCTGCCACTTTAGGGTCGTTTTTGGACTTAATGAGGCTAGCAATGGCTTTTGCTAGGGCTTCTGTTTCTGCCTCTTTGAAGCCTCGCGTGGTTGTGGCCGGTGTGCCGAGACGCAATCCAGAAGGATCAAAAGGCGTGCGTGTATCAAACGGAATCATGTTTTTGTTCGTGCAGATCCCTACGGCGTCGAGCGCTTTTTCTGCTTCTTTTCCGGTCATGCCTGATGCGGTTACATCAACCAAAACGAGATGGTTGTCTGTGCCGCCTGTGATTAAACGCAATCCTTCTTGCGTGAGTGTCGTGGCGAGGGTTTGGGCATTTTTTAACACTTGTTTTTGATATTCCACAAAAGAAGGATCAAGCGCTTCTTTGAAACTCACGGCTTTTGCTGCGATGACGTGATCGAGCGGACCGCCTTGAATACCTGGAAAGATGGCACTGTCAATTTTTTGCGCAAGATTCTTTTTTCCATCTGGGTCTAATCGATCTTGGATTTTGCAAAGAATGATGGCGCCGCGCGGACCGCGAAGCGTTTTGTGCGTGGTGGTTGTGATGACGTCTGCAAAAGGGATTGGATCTGGATGAACTTTTGCAGCAACGAGTCCTGCGAAATGCGCCATGTCTACCATGAGATACGCGCCGATTTCATCTGCGATTTTTTTGAAGGCTGCGAAGTCGAGATGACGAGGATACGCAGAAAATCCTGCCACAATGATGCGTGGTTTGTGTTCACGCGCTAGAGCCGCGACAGTATCCATGTTGATGCGCTCTGTTTCTTTGTCTACGCCGTAATGCACGAAGTGATAGATGCCCCCGGAAAAATTAACAGGAGAGCCGTGCGTGAGATGGCCGCCATGCGCCAAATCCATAGCGAGAATTGTGTCGCCTGGTTTTGCGAGAGCGAAATACACGGCCTGGTTTGCTTGTGATCCGCTATGCGGTTGCACGTTGGCGTGTTCTGCGCCGAAAAGTTGTTTTGCACGTTCGATGGCAAGCAATTCGATTTGATCGATAATTTCATTTCCGCCGTAGTAGCGTTTTCCTGGATAACCTTCTGAATATTTATTTGTCAGAGGCGTGCCCATGGCTTCCATCACGGCTTTGGAAACATAATTTTCTGACGCGATGAGTTCAAGGTTGTTTTGCTGTCGTTCAATTTCAGATTCGATCAACTGATCAATCTGAGGATCTGTTTGCTTGATGGAAGAAATAGACATAGGGGTTGTCTGGTAGCGTAGACGAAAGGAGGAAAAAAGTCATGTTTTTAAAAAAAAAAAGCCACCCTTCGCACGAGGCTTCGGGTGGCGAGAGAGGAAGAAGGGCGAAGCGCGTTAATTTGCGCCAGAAATCACTTCTCGGAAGTGCAGCTTTTTGCACGCGTCCTCAATGGGTCTCCAGTGAGGTTCTCCGTTTCGTGTGCATTCCGCCTTGATGGTGACCTTGATCTCGGCAGTCTCGATGGAGAACGCACAAGAAACGTCAGGAGGGCCGCTCTCTAGGCCGATTTTCCGTTCTCCGTTTAGACTGAAGACGAGTTTTCCCGTGTATCCATCGAAAATGTGCTGAAGGATTGAGATCTTGGCGTATCTCACGCCATGGATCCCTTCGATGGAGTTTCTTCCTGTGTTCAGGAACTGGATGACTTCAAACAGTTGTCCGCGTCCTTGGATGAGCCATTCAGCATTCCCTTGTCCTCGAAGCGCGAGGGCTTCTATTGGCCAAAGAGACGGCTCATACGTGGAATCGATCTGAAGGTGGAAGGGACAGGTTTTTCCGGATTTGACCAGGTGGTCTGGAGCCCGGAGCGTTCCGTTCACCATGCACCAATGATCATTGACAGACGCCAGGAGATCTCTCCATTCCTTGGTCGTTGGATGTCTTGAGAGCCGAAAGACTCGTTCTTCAAATGCTCCCATGATGTCCCTCCTTATGATTGTGGGGAGACTCTTTGCCCGGCCCATCTTTGCATAGGGTCTTTTTTTTGTGAAGGCTGGACGGCTCTCCTTAGAACCCGTAGTCTGTACGGGTATGGCTTTGATGCCGAAACGTGTCCATTTAGTTGGTATTGGTGGGATCAATATGTCCGGACTTGCGAAACTTTTGGTCAAGTCCGGTGTTTTCGTGACGGGAACAGACGTTGCAGAATCTGAGCTCACGGAAGAGCTTAAGCGTCGAGGAATTTCGGTTACGATCGGCCACGCGGCAGAGCATATGCCTGAGGGCGTGGATTTGTTGATTTATTCTTCTGCGGTTCCAGAACAAAATCCAGAACGTGCGGAGGCGCGAAAACGAGGCATTCGACAGCTGACCAACTTTGAATTTTTGGGTGAATGGACGGCAGATAAAAAACCGATTCTTGTTTGCGGAACGCATGGCAAGAGCACAACCACGGCCATGCTCGGACTCATGTTGATTGAAGGCGGACTTGATCCAACCGTGATCGTGGGGAGCAAGGTTCCTGCGTTTAAAGATGGAAATGTTTATTTTGGGAAAAGTCCTCTTGTGGTGATTGAGGGCGATGAATATGCGCGTCATTTTTTATCCTTCGAACCCTCGGCTGTTCTTTTGAATAACATTGAATTAGACCACACGGACGTTTTTCCAGATTTAGAAGCCATGGTGAATGCGTTTCGCGAGCTTCTTCGCCGTGTGCGTGATAATGGTTTGATCGTTGCAAATGCAGATGATCCGCGGATTCAAACATTGATTGGGGAAGAGCGCTCTCGTTTGGAAGCACGCGGTATTGTGATTTATACGTTTGGATTTGGTTCGCATGCAGATCAGCAGATTGTTGATGCGGTGGCTCGTTCGGAAGGTCAGGTTTTTGCGCTCAGGGATCTTGAAGGATTGTTTGTTCGGTATCTTCTTCATCTTCCAGGCCGCATGAATGTGATGAACGCGGCTGCGGCAGCTACGCTCGCGCTTCGCGCTTCGGTTCCGTCTTCGGTTATTGCGAGTGCGTTGGATTCTTTTACGGGTATTTGGCGACGATTTGAAAAAATCGCTGAACGTGATGGCATGACCGTTATTTCTGACTACGCGCATCATCCAACGGCCGTTGCAGCTACGCTTGATGCGGCAAAAACATTTTATTCAGGCCGACGTCTTGTCTTGTGTTTTCAACCGCATCACCGCAATCGTACGAAGCATTTATTTGATGCGTTTATTCCTTCGTTTGAAAAAGCGGACGTTTTACTTCTGGTTGAGATTTATGATGTGGCTGGTCGCGAAGCAGATGCAGATCAAGACATTTCTTCGCGTGATTTGCGTGAAGCGGTTCTGCGGTTTGATGCAGAGCATTTTGTGACGCGTCCAGTGGATTACGCGTCTAATCCGCAAGACGCTCTAGCTGCGTTACAGCATATTTGCAAACCCGGAGATGTTATTTTAGTTGTTGGTGCGGGAGATATTTATACGATCGCACCTAAGGTTTTGGATGTTTAATTTTATGGCTATTACTTCTGAACAGATCGCTGATTTTTGTACGGCTTTTCCAGATGCGCAAAAAGATGTTTCTCTTGCAGCGCATACAAGCTGGCGCGTGGGAGGACCTGCTTCGCTTTTTTTTGTTGCAACATCTGCAGACCTTTTGGCTCAAGCTGTTTCGTTTGCTCAATCCCACCAAATTCCATGGGCTATGATTGGCGGAGGAACAAATGTTCTTGCTTCGGATGATGGATTTGCGGGCGTGGTTATACAGCCGGCGCATCGCGCCGTGCCGCAGCAAGTCCATGTCATCGATGCTGTCCG
>CAYUCD010000011.1:0-13144 GCA_964443265.1 uncultured Gammaproteobacteria bacterium
TTCCTTCTTTTTCAGCATGTCCCCAAATTCAGCTGCAAGATCCAACCCGCCCACGTCTTTCAACTTCGTGGACATAACTTTCTGCACCTTTTGAATGGCATCGTTAATGGCTTCTTTTAAAAGCTCTTCCAGTTTTGCCTTGTCTGTCATGAGACTTGGATCAATCGTTACGCTTTGCGTCTGTTGATTGCCATTCATCACGATTTTCACTTTGCCCCAACCAGACACGCCTTCGGCCGTCTCAGATGAGAGCACGCTCTGAATCTGCTTAGCGCGATCGCGTAAATCCTTGAATTGCTTGAGTTTATTGAACATAAGAAATGAAGATTAAAAGGGTTGACCTGCGTTTATCATGGAGCCAGGCGGGGGAGCGGTCAAGGGGCCAGAGAATGTTGGAGGAATAGCAGGAAAGTCTGGAGACCCGGAAGAAGAGGAAGGAGGGGGCAACGCACCAGGGCTGTTTTGCTTTTGAAGTCCGCGGAAACTGGCGCGGGCATCATCAAAAAAGAGTTTCACCATGCCAGTTGGACCATTACGATGTTTGGCAATATGGATTTCAGCTGTGTGTGCTTCTTCTGGCGATAAATCTTCTTTGCGGTAGTTTTTGTCCACGGCTTTACGATAGATAAAGAGCACCACGTCAGCGTCTTGCTCAATAGAACCAGATTCACGCAAGTGCGCCAAACGAGGAATAGCTGGTTTTTGCAATTCCACACTGCGAGAAAGCTGAGACAGCGCCAGAACCGGCACATTCAATTCACGCGCAATCTGTTTTAGACCACGAGTGATTTCTGCGACTTCTTGCACGCGATTTTCTGTGGCGCCTTTTGATCGGCTTTCCATGAGCTGCAAGTAGTCAATCACAATCATGCCCAGGCCATGTTCCATCTGTAGACGGCGTGCCTTGGTGCGAATTTCCATGATGTTTGCGCTGGCTGAGTCATCAATAAAAATAGGTGCTTCAGACAAAATACCAAGCGCGTGTCCAATGCGAGGAAAATCATCGTCTGTTCCTTGATCCGACAATTTACCGGTACGCATTTTCCAAAGATTCACATTGGCTTCAGAACAGATCATACGATCAACGAGCTGTTCCTTAGACATTTCCAAAGAAAAGATTCCTACGGGCACTTTATGTTTCACGGCAGCTTGGCGCGCAATATCCAAGGCAAGAGCTGTTTTTCCGCACGAAGGACGCGCCGCAAGCACGATCAAATCGCTTTTTTGCAATCCGCCAAGTTCATTATCCAAATCCGGATAGCCGGTCGGCACTCCGCGTAGTTTTCCTTTCTCGCGATGCAATTCATCAATGCGATCAAACGCATCTGTCAGCACATCGCGAATCGGCGTAAACGTCCGCTTTAAAAATTTCTGTGAAACACCAAACAACCGTTGCTCTGCTTGATCCAAAAGCGATTCCACGTCTTCTGCCTCATCATACCCAAGCGCCGTAATATCACTCGACGCCTGAATCAAACGGCGGAGTGTGGCTTTTTTTTGAACGATCTGTCCGTAGTGTTCTACATGGCTTGCCGTCGGCACCGCATTCGCGAGCCCAATCAACTCCGCGCGTCCGCCAACAGATTCCAAATCGCCATGCTCGTGCAAGCGATTGCCTAAAGACAAAAGATCGATTGGTTCATTGCGTCGATACAAATCCAGCATGGACTCAAAAATCCGGCGATGCTTATCCAAATAAAAATCATCTGGCTGAAGCATGTCCGCCACTTTGACCATGGCGTCTTTATCCAAGAGCAACGAGCCGAGAAACGACTGTTCAGCCTCGATATTCTGCGGGGTCAGGCGTTCCAGGGAAGACATATGCAAGCGATCGTACGGCGCGCGTGGGAAGGAGGCAAGTCGACAAAGAATATGCTATAATCAGGCCCATGGAGGACCGTTCTTCGAAACGCTGGGGCAAAGCGACCCTGGCTCTGATTGGGACGATTATCGGGGCAGGTGTGTTTGCGTTGCCCGCGATGTTTAGTCGCGTGGGGTTCTGGCCCGCAACCGTCCTGTTCTGGTTTTTAACCGCCGTGATCCTGCTCACGCATCTGTATTACGCAGAAATCATTTTAAAATTCAAAGATAAACAGCGATTAGCCGGCTATGCCGGAAAAGTATTGGGGAGTTGGGGCTATGTGGTCGGCGCCATCACGTATCCGTTGCAAGCGATCGGCGTCAATCTCATTTATATTATTTTAGGCGGAACGTTTTTAGGCATGGTCATGTCCTTAGTCGGCATCCAAGTTCCGCTCTTGATTTGGCAATTAGCGTTTTGGGCGTTTGGAGCGATTATTGTTTTATTAGGGCTGCGCGTCATGGCAAAAGTGGAGGCATGGCTCACAGGACTCTTGATCATCAGCGTGATTGGTATTGTGGGATGCACAGCTCCACAGTGGAATACAAACCTCACCATCGGAGGGGATTGGTCTGGTCTGTTGATTCCGTTTGGCGTATTTTTGTTCAGCATCTCTGGGGTCAGCGTGATTAGTGAAATGGCAGATATTGTGGGAAGAAATAAAACCTGGTTACGTCGCGCTGTCTGGATAGGGACCTTGGGCGCTGCATTGCTCTCCTGGTTGTTTGGAGCAGGGCTTTTTCTTGCATCCAAGGGTCAAATCGGAACGCAACCAGCAGATCTCATCAAGATGTTGCCCGTATTTTGGCGCTGGATGATTCCAGTAATGGGACTGCTTGCGGTCGTGACCTCGTACGTCACGTCTGCGGAGGATCTCAAAAAAACATTACAACTGGATTTTCATCTCAAAAAACGCATGGCATGGGTTATTGGATTATTTTCTCCGTTGCTTTTGTTTGCCGTTGAACGCAATTGGTTGCAAGCGATTGATCTGGTTGGAACAGTCTTTGGTGCAGTAAACGCCTTCCTGATTGTCTTCATTGCTGCCAAGCTTTTTCACGGAGCTAAAAAAACGCCATTTCTCTGGAGCTTGTTTGGCGCTGTCATCATTTTATTGACCTTTGTGATTGGTATTTTGCATCGCTTTCTTTATTCAACCGCTTTATGATCTGGACAGCTTTACGCGCGTTTCTTTTTTCTATTCCACGGCACCTGGTGATTTTTATTGCGGTCATTGCTCTTTCGCAATTTGAATGGAGCCCATTGCCAGAGTGGACCATGATTCCGGTCATGTTAATTCTGCAATTTTTAATCACCTTCTTTTTTGCAGAATGGACCTTGATTCGCCACACGCCAAGTAAATGGGATGCGCTCCTTGTCTTTTTGATTTTTCTTGTCTTCGGAACGTTGTGGGAAGGCATGTTTATGGTTTATATCGGCGGAGGAGAGTGGAGCCAAATACTACGAAGCTATTCTTGGGGAAGTCTCTGGATTATCGCGATTTATGCCTGTGCGGTTGCTGCAGCTACCTATCGTGTGAGACGTAAAAAAATCCAAGCCACCTTGCCAGAGGGCTTGGAACATTGAGGCGTGTGATTTAGGAGGCAGAGCGTCGAGCCAAATTCACAACATTCGATAGCAGCATCGCAACGGTCATAGGACCAACGCCGCCTGGAACAGGGGTGACCCACGCGTCCGTTTCTTCAAACGTCGAAAGCGCAACATCTCCTCGGGTTTTTCCTTCTGGTGTTTTGTTGATCCCCACATCAATAATCACGGCCGTGTCTTTTACAATTTCTCCCGTTAAAAATTCGAGTTGGCCAATAGCGATCACCACCAAATCTGCTTGACGCAAGGCATAGCGATCCAAATCATCCGGCGTCATAAGTGTAACAAAGAGGCCAGCCGTCTTCAAAAGTCGTTCCAAAGGTTCGCCAAAGGTGGCAGAGTTACAAATAATGGCTGCAGATGATCCAGAAAGCTTTAAAGGCGTTTCATTGATCAAACGCAAAATCCCTTCATGCAAGGGAGGCAACATGGTGGCAGTACCTTCTAAGAGGCGCTTGGTATTTTCTGGATGAAACCCATCTGCATCTTTTTTTGGATCAATCGCACTCACAATGCGATTTTCATCAAACGAAGCAGGCAAGGGGAGCTGAACCAAAATGCCATGGATCGCAGGATCCTGATTCCACGTGGCAATCAAATTCAATGCGTCCACTTCTTGCGCAGATGCTGGCAAGTGTTCAAACACGATACGGATGCCTGCTGCTTCCGCTGCTTCGCGTTTTAATCGCACATAGAGCGTGGAAGCTGGGTCCTCACCAATCAAAAGAACCGCAAGCGCAGGATGAAGTCCTTCGCGTTCAATGGTTTCCTTGAGTTCTGTGCGGAAACGCTGGGCAAGTGCCTTACCATCTATCAAGTGCATGGGAGAAATTCTAGCAAAAAATAAACGTCTTGTCGAGGATCCTGGATTGACGGAGGCCTCTTTTTTGATTACCCTGCATACTTATGAACGATCACGGTGTAAAACATCTTGCCTTGATTATGGATGGGAATCGCCGATGGGCCAAGGAACAGGGCCTTCCGTCATTTGAAGGACACCGTAAAGGCGCAGAAACCCTCAAACGCTTGGGCGAATGGGCATTGGCAAAAAATATTAAAGTAGTCACGGTTTTTGCCTTTTCTACGGAAAACTGGAAACGCGCGCAAGACGAGGTGGGCTATCTCATGGATTTGATCGAGGTGTTTCTCTCAAAAGAACTCGCGTGGTTTAAAGAACATAATGTTCGCCTGCGGATTTTGGGCCGACGCGAAGGACTGCGCCCATCCATTCTCCGTGCCATTGATCGAGCGGAAGCTGAAACAGCCGCTCTTGATCGCGCCACCTTCTGTATCTGTCTAAACTACGGAGGTCGGGCAGAAATCGTGGACGCGTGCCGTCAAATCATCAAAGCAGGCACGCCTGAAGACCAAATCACCGAAGAACTCATCACCAAGCAGTTGTATGGAGGCGATCTGCCAGATCCCGATCTTATTATTCGTACGTCTGGGGAAAAGCGCTTGAGCGGATTTTTGCTCTGGCAATCTGCGTACAGTGAATTGTATTGGTGCGAAAAACATTGGCCAGCATTCGAAGAAGCAGATTTAGATGCAGCGCTCGAAGATTTTGCCGCTCGCCAGCGCAGATATGGAAAATGAAATCGTCTATAAAAATATTAAAGGGGAGGTAGTTTTAGCTCCAGCAGGAACCGTGCCAAAGAAACGCATGAGTGCGTACGCAATCGTTTTGTCTGAAGATGAAACGCGATTCTTGGCAGTAAAGGTAAAGGGGATCGATGGATACATGTTGCCAGGAGGAGGGATTGAGCCGGACGAATCCTTGATTCAAGGACTTGCACGAGAAGTATTGGAAGAGGGGAATTGCGCCGTTGACCTCGAAGAATCTGAGTCATTCTTTTCTCGGGAGACGTATTTCTGCGATACATACTTCAATCCAGAAGGGGACTTTTATCATTGCTTTAGCCATGTCTTTATCGCAAAGCTCGCAAAAGAGCAGCCCACGTCGTTTCCTGATTCCCCAGAGCCCATCACAGAGCGCTCTTGGTTATCTGTGGCAGATGTGACAGACGAGCAGCTTTCGCAGTTCTATCGAGGATTCCTACCCGCCATTCGGGAGAAATTGGAAAAACGAAGATCAGGATAGGTCCACGCTTGACGTGGGCTTTTTTGTTTTGAGCATTTCGGCTAGAATCGGGCCATCTATGGCAAAGCGACATACGTTTATTTTTATTGTAGGTGGCGTGATGAGCGGGGTCGGCAAAGGCGTTGCCTCTGCTTCTATTGGCGCAGGCCTCAAAGCCCGCGGTCTCAAAGTCACAGCCGTCAAAATCGACCCGTATATTAATGTCGATGCCGGCACCCTGAACCCCGTTGAACACGGCGAAGTCTTTGTTACAAAAGATGGTGATGAATGCGACCAGGACATGGGAAACTACGAGCGATTTTTGGATGAGGACATGTACAAGATCAACTACATGACCACAGGCCGCGTCTATCAGTCCGTGATTGCTCGCGAACGCGCCTTAGAATATGGAGGAAAAACCGTGGAAGTCGTTCCGCATGTGCCATTTGAAATTATTGATCGCATCAAGGCCGCCGCAAAAGCGCATGACGCAGACGTAACCATTATCGAAATTGGAGGAACCGTTGGCGAATATCAAAACGTGTTGTTCTTGGAAGCAGCGCGTATGTTGCGTTTGCAAGAACCAACAAACGTTATTGTTGGGCTTGTAAGCTATCTGCCGGTTCCAGGCAATGTCGGAGAAATGAAAACAAAACCAACGCAATACGCGGTGCGCACCTTAAACGGCACAGGCATTCAACCGGATTTTATTATTTGTCGTTCCTCGTTTCCGATTGATGAGCCGCGGAAAACAAAGTTGTCCATGAATTGTAGCGTGCTTCCAGAAGACATTGTCAGCTCTCCGGATGTGCCGTCGATTTACGCGATTCCCGAAGCATTTTCAGATGAAGGCTTGATTGATCGTCTGGTGAAAAAACTACGTTTGCGCTCAAAGCCCGCAAACATGAATCCTTGGAAGGAAGTCACAGATCGCATCACCGCATCCAAAAAACCGATTGCCATTGGTATTGTTGGCAAGTACACGTCCACGGGAAATTTTATTCTGACAGACGCGTATCTTTCTGTGCTTGAGGCCGTTAAACACGCGGCTTGGGCTTTGCATCGAAAACCAGAAATCACGTGGATCAATGCCGAAGAGCTAGAAAAAAATCCAAAGCAAATCGCGACCATCTTCAAAGGATTGAAGGGGATTCTGGTTCCAGGCGGTTTTGGCAATCGCGGTATCGAAGGCAAGCTCCTCGCGATTCAATATGCGCGTGAAAAAAAGATTCCGTATCTTGGATTGTGCTACGGCTTGCAACTCGCAACCGTTGAAGTCGCGCGCCACGTTTTAGGATGGAAAGACGCAAATACCACAGAGATCAATCCAAAAACCACGCACCCAGTCATCCATCTCATGAACGAACAAGAAGAAAAGATGAAAGATAAAAGTTACGGCGGTTCTATGCGGTTAGGCGCATATCCCTGCAAGCTCGCACCTGGATCCCTGGCACGTAAACTCTATGGCGAGGAAGAGATTCTCGAACGTCATCGCCATCGTTATGAATGCAATCCAATCTATCGCGAAGCATTAGAAAAAGCCGGACTCAAACCAAGTGGCCTTTCTCCAGATGGTTCGCTCGTTGAAATTGTAGAGCTGCCTTCACATCCATTTTTCATGGCCAGCCAATTTCATCCTGAGTTTCTCTCGCGTCCATTTCGCCCGCATCCATTATTTCTAGGATTCCTCAAAGCCGCAGCCAAGCGTGCATAGCCTCATCATTTACGCTATACTTTGACCCATATGCGACCATGGCAAGCCATTCTCAAATCTCTTGGACTCTCAGAAAGTGAGGCAAAAGTGTATCTCATGTCTCTTGAGCTCGGTCCTTCGTCTGTGCAAGATATTGCCAAAAAAGCCAATGTCTCGCGCGTCACGACCTATGCCGCGATTGAGTCATTGATGCAACAGGGGCTGATGAGCACCGTTCACAAAGGAAAGAAGAATCTGTTCAGCGCAGAGTCTCCTGAGCGCCTTTTGTCATTTGTGCGTGCACGCATGGACCGTATGGAGTCTACGATCAAGGAAGTAAAAGAATCGATTGATGAATTAAAATTTTTGGAGCGTGGAGAAAAACCTATTGTAAAAATGTTTGAAGGCGTGGAGAGCTACAAGGGGATTGCTCAAGACATGATGGATTCAAATACAAAGCATCTCTATGAATTTGCAAACGGCGATGCGATCGCAGAGGTTTGGTCAGATGAGTTCGCAGACCCGTATCGTGAAGAGCTCGCCAAGCGAAAGATCAAAAAAACAAAAATCATTCATACGAAAGAGCTAGAGAGCACGGCATCAAAAAATTCCGAAGTGATTTTTTTACCTCAACGGGAACATCCTTTTTATGGAAACGTGACCGTGTACAACGATAAGGTGGCCTTCATGTCTTTGCGAGGAAAGCCACTAAGCGTCTTAATCCAAAATCAAAATATTGCAGACATGGTACTTGCGATGATGGAAAACATGTGGGACAGCAATAAAAATAAATACCCCCCGATCACTGGATAAGCTGATCGAGGGGATGAGGAAAAAAACAGAACGAACGAGCGTTGATGTTTCACGACGGCTTAGGCGTTTCCGAGGCCGTCTTTTGATTTACGACTTTTTCTTTTTTGGCTTTTGTCCTTACGGTTTTAGGACTGAGGCTTCCTGCCTCTAGACACTCTATCCGGTTACACCGTCTTCAGATCACGCGTCCGTTGTGACCGACGATCAGGATCTGCCCGAGAGCTTGATCCACGCGCCGTCACCGCTTACGTCCACGTGTCTGAATTCCATCCTCCTCTGGTCCATGGTCGCTCTCTTCCTGCCCCGAAAGGGTGGAGAGGCGAACCACACACAGAGAAGGCGCTTCCGGACGAATGGCGACGGTATGATAGTCGCTGGCACAGACCTGGTCTGCGATCTCCCTGATCCTCGTGGGATTCAGGGGAAGTCGCGTGTCCGTGTCCGGCGTCTTCGGGCCTTGCGAGAACTCCTTGCCGAGGTTCCGAGGGTCCCTCCGCATTCTCGCGCACACCCGGCGAATCCGTCGCGCCACTTCCGAAGCGAACTTCATCTGGCGCATGGTTTCCTCCTCCTCTTCCGTTGGGCAAACGACAAACCGCAGGGCTTTACAGGGTAGCGTTTGAAACGCCTTGCCCCGGTTTGTCAGTCGGCCTTGGGTCCTTGCGGATTCCCAGGTCGACCGTCTTTTATACCAGAAAAAGCAGGTCTTGTCAAGCCTGTCGAGTAACCAAGACTGACGCACGTTTACAAAAAATGTCTGCTTTTTAGGCTAAGATAAGCAAAAGAATAGCAAAAATTATTTTTATGCCAAGCGTCCCTTGACAAAGATGAAAAAGTAGAATAATCTAATTCGTTCGATGTTGTTGCCTCTTTCGAGAGGAAATCAACGCGAAGGGGAAGGTTGCCCGGCGTGCTTGTCCGGGGAACACTCTGCTACTGGAATAAAAGTGGGTTTTTCACACCGGGTGTATGCGAGGGCCCTCAAGAAAGGCCGGGAAAAACACCACGCTATTCTGGCGATGGCCATTGGCCTAAAAAATGCAGAACAGGAGGTGGCACAACAGAGGAGGAGGCAAAAAGCCTTCTTTTTGTGTGCCAAAATGCAAAAAGCCTCCTGCAATCCGTGCCCGTGTGCATCACACGCGGGCATCATTGGCAGGAGGACAAGCAAAAATAAAAAGGGAAGGGAGGTGATCCAGTGAAGCAGAAATACTTCGTCGTGAACGGCGTCGTGTACACGACCCGCGAGGCAGCTCTCGCGGCCAAGGAGCGCTAACCCCCTTACTTCTTTACCTTGCGGCGCAGAGTTGGAGGAACTCTCGCCGCCTGCCAGTAGAATCTGATGTTTGTCTCGGATTCTGTTGGGAGGAGGATCTTTTACAAACGTGCCAGGGAGCCACCCGGCTCCCGTCCTCGTCTTTCATCATGAGAGAAGAGAACGGGAGTCAGATGGTCGAATTGGTTCAGGAGAAGGTCTACGTGCGGAGACCTATGCGCGAGAGAACTTTCTTCTTCTCCCCTAAGTAGGGGCGAGAGATGAAAGCTCGCGAATAAGGGGTGAAGCATTGGATTGGCTGGTCAAGCAGTTCATGACCAGGTCCAGCGGGTTTCTAGAGACCCGTAGATGCACACCCCACCGCACACTTTCTTCTTAACAACGTGCAGACGGGCGCAGCCGTCAGAGCACTTGTGTTCCGTTTTACGGATGGTGTGGAAGGGTCGAAAGATTTCCTTCTTCATCAGGGTAAGCTCGTACCGCCTAAGTTCGGACTCGATCATCTATTGGCCTCGAGGAGGGTCGAAGAGAGTCGCCGAAAAAGAGGCATACGAAAACTGCTCACTGCGCTTTATCTTTCTTCAGCTCTTCGTGTATCTACGAAGAGCTCTTCCCAAAAGCATATGAACAGTGTTCAACTGTTTTTGGGAGGAAAAAAAATGGAAAACGCGGCGAACCAGTTGGAGATCCTTGAGTCGGCCCGTCAAAAAGAGGGCTTTGCGATCAACGACACATGGCTCGTCATGTCAGGAGACTGGGGAGGACAGATCTACCTGACCGTTCCTCTGAAGTTCGTGGGTCCCAAGGCGAAGATTCTCGAGCTCCTCAAGGAGATGGATGAGTTCGCCTGGTCCTGCAACGAAGGTAGGGGTGGAGATGTGGGAATCTATTCCCCCTCAGATCCGCGCGCCATTGCCAAAGGCATCATCTGTAACCGTCGCGATGGCTTCATGGGCGGTATGGGCGGAGGGTATCTCGTGTTCGGCCTGTGGATCCATCGGGAGTTCAGACGGTGCACGAGCTGCGGAGATGAGTGCGAAAAGAGGACGGACTGGGTGTTCCGTGCAACGGAGCTCCTGGACCTGAAGTGCGGTAGCGGAGTTTGATGGGAGCTGGCGCGAGGTCCTTGCCCGGACTCGTACATTCAATGGGTGGCTCCTTGTTGTATTGAGAGGGGTTCGGACTAGGAAGCGCTCCTTCCACTCGGCGTGCCAACGCTGAGCGTTGTCTGGGGCACAATGTAAGGGCACGAAAGTTTTCTCGAAGTAGGGGGAAGACAATCGCCCAACGCCCCATATCTTTCACACGAGCAGAAAAGTTCAATGATAGTTTGCGGGGTAGGATGGAATCCTCGCGCCCTAGGGCGAAAGACGGGGCCTGGAGTACCAGCTCACCCGTCACATCGGTTCCAGGGGTGGCTCCTTGGTAGGATGTGATGAACAGCTGGGAAGGCTACGTCTAAAATCCACTCAGCACGGCCAACGCTGAGCGTTGTCTGGGGCACAATGTTAGGGGAGGAGATTCCTGCATCGGCAGAGAAGGATCCCCCAACGCCCCGTATCTTTTACATGAGCCGCAAGTCAAATTCTGGTTTGCGGCTTTTTTTTCTCCACCAACCCAGGAGTGAACCATGTCGCGAAAACGGCTCGTCCAAAGCGAGCCACCGTTCTTCGGTGAGGCGTACGGGCGGTTCCACCTTGGAAAGCACGAGGAGCTCATCTGCCGAGAGCTCTACGATCTTTCCATGCGCCTTGGGATGAAGAGCTCCGAGGCCAGTGGCCCTCTTGACGGCAAGTGGGACAAAGGCCAAGAGTTCAAGAACGACGTGTTCGAGATGCACCAGCAGGTCGAATTCGGCCGGCTGCGGTGCACGTGCAAGAAGAGTCCCCATGCGGATGACTGCATCATGAAGCAGCCGAACTTCCGCTGCGGCGACTTCGAGATTCGCTGGTATGCCACGATCGGCCGGAACATGACCGCGAACCGCCGCAGGGTGAGCGCAAACACCCTGATCAAGATGTTCGAGCGGTGTCGCGAGTCCATCACCTAATCTTCAAACCTACTCGTCGAGGTTCTACGACGAGATTCCCTTTGAGCGAATGAGTTACTCGTTTGTTCAAAGGGGACCAACGTCGATAAGCGCAAGGAGGTATAGTCATGTGTCAGTATGCGTTTCTGAGCTGCAACCCCATTGGAGATCCCGGAGAAATCCGGAATGGTTGGCAGGAGAAAGACGGAAAGAGGGCGTTCGTTTTGCAGAACACCCGGAGACAGCTTCCTGTTCAGCCCACCGAAGACGAGATCAATGCCCTGTGGCACGAGCTCGAGAAGGTGGCTCCGGAACTGGATGGCATTGTCATCTACCTGAGCAAAGAGGGAAGCCGTGAGCGGGCGCTTGAGCTCGCAAAGGCCATGAAAGACAAGAACGTGGTCTTCGTGCTGTGCAGTTGTGCTGTGCGGGAAAATGGGAAGCTCCTGCGCGACGCCGGCTTTACCGAGGAGAACTGTCAGTGGCGCCCGAGCGAGTGCGGAGGCGAAAGCAAAATGAAAGCCCTGCTCGATCAGTTCCTGATCCTGGGCTCCATTCTCTTCTAACCCATGCCAAGGGGGGAATCATGAGCGCTGAGAACGCGATCGGTCTTCGCTTCATGGATAACGGAGAGTTCTGGGTCGTGGGCTACAGCTGTGGCGACACATGCCTCGGCGCTCAGGGAGCCAACAGAGTCCTGGGCTGTGCGCAGTCGTACAAGCAGGCGATCGAGGACATCCGGAATAAGTACGAGAACTGGGACCATCCGGAGTTCTATCCCACGGAGTACGGCTCGGACGTGCAGAGCGAGGAGCGGCTTCGGAAAGGGCGTGTCAGCTTCGTGGGGGGCGAAGTCTATATCCGGATCGCGGATCGGCAGTGCTGCTGCCTGTGTCCGAGCGACTTGCAGCGGCACGACTGGACCGTGACCGAGTCGAGTGAGCTTCGGCGCGTGAGTCGGACCATTGGCAAGAACCTGACGTATGCCGAGGCCCTGACCCTCGCCCACACCTATGCCATGGGGGAACCTGCCTCCAAGGTGTGCTATCTGCCAGAGTTCTTCCACGACTTCGATGGCGAGGGCGTTCACCAGTGCTCAGATCAGAGCGAGCGGGAATTGCCCAAGGTCGCCGAGGCCCTGGAGAATCTGGACGATACCGAGTTCTAGTACCTTTTTTCTCTTCCCCCGAAGCTTTATGCAACGGGGGTTTTTCATAATCAAAAATCCCCCGACATCTGTCAGAGGATTTTTTCGTTTGATGATCAATTACTTTTGTTCGATCGGCAGCACGTTCACAAACTTGGCCAATTTGAAGGCACCCGTGAACAAACGCACGCGACGGGTCGTGAATTTCACAATACCGTCAATCGCCGCGAACAGGGTGTCATCCGATCCCTTTTTCACGTTCTTGCCTGGGCGAATAGGCGTACCGCGTTGGCGAACCAACACAGAGCCTGTATGCGCAAATTCTCCCGCATACTTCTTGGTACCCAAACGTTGGCCTTGAGAATCTCGGCCGTACGAGGTAGAACCACCAGCTTTTTTATGAGCCATACAAAGTGATAAAATTTGGCTGGGTTGCGCCAGCCGATTGATGTGACGGAAGTATAGGAAAACTTCATCGCCTTGTCAAGGCAGGAAATCCACCTTATGCTCCAGAAATGACACAAAAAACCAAGGAAGAATTAAAACAAGCCGTAGAACAGGCTTTAGTGGCTGTGCGCGAGAGCTTAGCAGGCCACAATGGTTCGATCGAGCTCGTGGACGTTTTGCCTGAGCAAGG
>CAYUCD010000012.1:0-12899 GCA_964443265.1 uncultured Gammaproteobacteria bacterium
AGCATCATGGAGTGGATTTATCGCCAAGGATTTAAAAATCGCCACACAGAAAATCCAGAAGATAAAAAGCAGATTGCCAAAGATATTTTGCCCGAGATTCGACGTATTGCTGATCCAATTGAGCGCGATCACTGGCTCAAAAAGCTGGCACGTGACCTGGATATTGGGGAGGAGGCATTAAGAGAAGCATTAAGCCGAACCGCGGTTGTGGGGAGCGCAGAACGTCCTCCTGTGCCTGTAAAAGCATCAGCCTTGCCTGTTCCATCTGCTATTTCCGTAGAAATGCGCATTTTATCTGCCCTAATCGCGCGTCCTGGCCTGATAGATTTTGCGACGCAAGAGATAGGGCTTCAACCGTCTGAATGGCAGGAACTGGGGATGCGGGACCTTTACGAAACCCTCAAAGCAGGCTACACTCTAGCCGATTCTATAACGCCCTCCGCTTCAGGAGGAGCGATCCGTCTCCCGACAGGCCTCACGCCGGCACAGACGATGATGTTTCAAGAGGCAGCTTTTTTGGCCGAACGCGAGTTCGAAGGCCAATCCTTAGACGCGATTAAACGAGAAATCGCACATGCCGTGGAGCTTTGGCGCCATGAGCGCAAGTCCCGGAACCGAAAACAACTTGAGCAAGAGATGCGCGAAGCCGAACGCGTCGGCGATACAGCACGCATCACGGAACTTCTCCGCCGATTTGAACAGGAGAAATAATATTTTATATTTCCCTCGCTATGGGGAAGATTCTCAAGAAGCTCAAAAAGCTAAAGACACGGTTTCATCCATCTAAGCCTGCACGAGGCAAGATTTTTAAAGCAAAGAAACCCGTTCATACAGCTCCCAAGTCCTCGTTTGTGAAGCCTGTGGCAGGGGGAAAGAAAAAACCCCAAGGATCAGCAGCGCACGCAGGGCACAAGCAACACCAGCAACAGATGATCAAGCGCCCTCCGTACGTGAAGGCGCCGGTTCCAACTGAGGCGATCGAAAAACTCTTTCATAAAGCACGCGCTCGCGGATTCGTCACCGAGAACGAAATTTTGTATACCTTTATTGATGTGGAGGATTACGTGGACGCGTATGAGGCCTTTGTTGATCGTCTAGATGCAGCTGGGATCGGCGTGGTCGAACAAAAAGAGGGGATCTTGGGACGCAGCGCTGAACGCCAAGAAGTGCTCGTGACGCTCCATAGCGGTGATGAAAAGCGCGCCAAAGTTGATCCATTTGATCTGACTGCAGACTCGATCCAGATGTACTTGCGCGAGATTGGAAAAATTCCATTGCTCACCGCAGAACAAGAAGTCGCGCTCGCAAAACGCAAAGAACGCGGAGAAAAAGAAGCAGAAAAATTATTGATCGAGGCGAACTTGCGTTTGGTTGTATCCATTGCCAAAAAGTTTACGGGAAAATCCTTATCTCTCCTCGACTTGATTCAAGAGGGGAATATTGGATTATTTCGCGCGGTCAAGAAATTCGAATATCGCAAAGGATTCAAATTCTCTACCTATGCCACGTGGTGGATTCGTCAGGCGATCACGCGTGCATTGGCAGATCAGTCGCGTACGATTCGTATTCCTGTGCACATGGTGGAAACGATTAACAAATTCCAGCAAGTCGAGCGCGAATTGATTCAAGAATTAGGACGCGAACCATTACCAGAAGAAATCGCCGCAGAAATGGGGCAAGAATTGGACAAGGTGCGCCATATCATCAAAATCTCGCAAGACACGGTTTCGCTCGAAACATCTGTGGGTGATGATGATGAGGATTCCACGCTCGAAGACTTTATTGAAGACGTAAAAAATGTCACGCCAGATCGTGCGGCCGCGCTTCAGCTTTTGCGCGACTATGTGAAAGATATTGTGAAAGATTTGAACCCACGCGAACAAAAGATTCTGGAAATGCGCTTTGGGCTCGCGGACGGGGTCAGTCATACGCTCGAAGAGGTTGGAAAAGAGTTTGATGTGACGCGCGAACGCATTCGTCAAATTGAAGCCAAAGCCCTGGAAAAGATCCAGCAGCATCCAATGATCCGCCGCTTGGCAGATTACTAAGACGTCCGATGAATCGCCTTTCGCTCCTGCCGTCCATCGCTTGGTGACCTAATCCTAACTTTTTATCATTCCATTCTATGATTAAAAAACAAGAAGCGATCACGGAAACTCTGTCGAATAGTTCCAAAGAAAAAAATCTGTGCCCACATGGTCACTCGGGGAAAAAGCCACTCGACTGTCCTTTTTGTCAAAAAATTGAAATTCCTCATTTGAATAGACGACTAGCAGATTCGGAACAAAAGGAACTGCTCGCTTTAATCGCACGAGTAAAAGAAATACTCAAAAATCCAATAGAACTCCGCAAGGCCATCCAAGAAGACTATGAGCCACCCGCATTCACCACGATTAGATCCCTGATTGCTGTATTAAAATCTATCAGCACGAATCATCCGATGACAGGAAATGATCCGGACTATCTCCCAGGAAAGGTGCTCGGCCATTCGGACGAGGCGGCGAATAGAGCTGTCGAAATGTATGCAAAAAGCGTCCTCTACGGCCTTGAAGCGGATGAAGAGAGCATCATGGAAGATTTGAGTCGGGGTCAAGCCGATCTAGAGCCATATCTGGCATGGAAAGAATCCGTGAAACAAAAAAAGAGTGCCGGCTAACTACCAAAATTTCCAATGAACGATCTTCCGCTTCCGCCCCTCGTGTGGCGCTTCGTGGGCTCTAATCAAGACGGCCCCAGTGTTTGTATTTTAGGAGGAACGCACGGCGACGAAATGACCGGCATTGAAGTCGTTCGTCGGTTTTTGCGTTTGCTTGGCGCAGTCGATCATCCAGCAGGCGTATTTGAACGATCCGATGTATGCGGGAACCTCTTCGTGGGTTTTGGAAATCCAGAAGCGATTTTGCGTCGTGCGCGCGGAGCATCGCAAGGGCGTGACTTGAATCGTTGTTTCTTGCCAGAGGAGGTGAACGAACAGGCATCCGCATCAGACTCATTAGATCAGAAACGAGCAAAAGAACTCGCGCCTCTGTTTGCGCAACTCGATTTTTTTGTTTGATATTCACGCCACAAGTTCAGATTCCCAGCCGTTTGTTTGCGCAGACGCTGATCAGCCAGAACAAGAGCCATGGTATGGATGGTTTCCGGTAGAGAATATTTTATTTGATCGCGAGCATGTCTTGTCGCAGGACTTTGGCTCCCCAGAAACAGGAACCACAGATTATTTTGTGAATAAATTTGGCGGAAGTGCATGGAGCGAAAAGAAATACGGGAAAAAGAAAGGGCTTGGGTTCTGTTATGAAACGGGCCAGCAAAATGATCTAACAAAAGTAGATCAGGCTTTTTCTGTGATGCTGCGATTATTGAAAGAGACAGGTGTTATCACAGACGAGTTTTTCAACGCCGTACAAACACAACCGTCAGAAGCTTTTTGCGCAGACCAGAAAAAATACGTGCTTCGACAATGCATCAATGCAGAGGAAGATCAGTTTACCTATGCGCCTGGGATGGACCAGGGATGGAAAGAAGCGAAAAAAGGGGATGTGCTGGGGCACTATCAGAGCGGAAAGGCTGTACTTGTGCCAGAGGATGGACTGCTCTTGTTCAATCGTGCGCCAGCCAAAATAAAGCAGGGAAGAAGCCTGTTTTATATCGCACAGCCCCTTTAAAAGGAGAGGAAAGAGCTCTTGTCAGAGACAAAATTGGATGATACGATCCCGTCTGCCGTAAAACCGCAGACGGTATCTTGTTCCGAGGTAGCGTCGGCAGGCATGGAGCAGGAAGCATCGCTATTTAGATCGTTTTATTCCGAGGTAGCTCAGCGGTAGAGCAGGAGACTGTTAATCTCTTGGTCGTGGGTTCGATCCCCACCCTCGGAGCCAAAACAAAATGACCCATACGTGGGTCATTTTGTTTTGCTTCATGTGGGAGATCGAACGGGGAAATTGAAATTGTGAGGTTTTGGAGGTAGGCTTTTGCTTGTAAAAAATATGGACAACGTGAATAACCAACAAAGCGCATTGAGTAAATTCTGGATGGATTTCCTCATGAAGGAGTTTGCAAATGAAACGGATCGAGGAGCAGTCGTGCTAGCCTGCTCCTTGGTTGATAATGCTTTAACTACTCTACTACAAATCCACCTGCTTCCTTCTCCCGATTCGGAAGACGCACTCTTCGATGGCGGAATGGCGCCACTCAGTCATTTCAATTCAAAGATAAATTTTACGCAGAGGCTTGGTCTTATTAGTAGCCGGTTGGCCCGAGATATACATCTAGTGAGGAAGATGCGAAATGAATTTGCCCATAATATAGATGGATCAACGCTCGAGAGTGGAAAAATTAAACAGTATCTAACTACGCTAATTAGTTCATCTGAAATTGTAAAAGGGCACAGTTTGATTTCGGATATTTTTCCAGAGGGTGCCAAAGGTCAGCTTCTACAGGTTGCCAACCTTATTCTGTTTTGTCTCAATGGACTTATTGAGGAAGGCAGGACCCTTAGGCTGAATGAAAAGCCAGAGGAATGGATTTATACCTGGTCTTACACACCATTGGTAGCACTCCCGGAAATGGCTAAAAATAAAGTCGCTCCGTCTGCAACGTTAGCACCCGTCGTGGTTCAGAATAATCTGATTCCCGATCGACTGTCGGAACCTAAACAATAAGGTGTTCCGTACGGGTATTAATCTTGTAACGGCGGCGTGTTGAGAATAGAGTTCGTATATGCTTATTGGCATAGATGAGTCAGGCAGCTTTTCGCTTGAGGATGTTCAAACGTGTGGTTTTGTTGGTGTTCATATTCTTGATCAATCTGCGCATGATCGGCTCGCAGATTTACTGCAACGATGGAAGGATCGCAATAGGTCCCTCAAATCCGGTCGAGGCGAAATAAAGGGTGCAGATCTCACCGAGGAGGCAGCCGATGCTTTTGTGGAGGATGTTATAAAGCCGATGGAATGGCTTTATATCACGGTATATCGTTTTTCCCCGGGCGAGCACAAGAAGATTCACATCCAGACTCGGCGAGATCTGCATATCCAGGACCTCGAAGGAATCATTCAAAAATGTCGGCTCATCGGAAATTACTCTCTTGCAGATCAATACGTTCAGCTGGTTGGGTGGTATAGGAAGCTGAGTTATCAGCTTTTGATAAAGTCTTGGGTGCTTTCCTTCGCTATTTGGCACTCTTTCCGAGAACACGTAATTCAAACGATTCTTAGCAATGCCGACTTAACCCTTGGGAAGGTCCAACTTTCAATTGATCGGGATCACATCACTAAACCTAATCCTACGATGTATTGGGAAGAGCTTCTGCGCAGTTGGTTGTATTCGTATTCTTTTCATGATCCGGTGCCGGTGATTCAAGAATGGGGTCCGGACCATCCATTTCGCGTTGCATGGGGTGACTCTAAAAATATAAAGCCGGGTCTCGATGTTTTCGTTGATAACGAGGGTTGGTTCAAACGCTGTGTGAGCTTTGTTGATTCTAGCGAGTCGATGTTGGTACAGGTGGCGGATATCTCCGCTTCCATTGTTTTAAAGGGTCTTGAGAGTAGGGGTTTTACAACTGCCTATAAAGGCATTAGCTCGCGGCTGATACCCATCCGTCGTCCTCCAATTATCAACGTTGATCTGGCTACTATTAAAAGAAGCGGTCCTGAACAGCTCCCTAATCCGTGGCAATATCTGCGTAGCGGTTAAAATCCAGACTAATTGTTTTGGTCTTCATGCCTCCGAGGGTGGGGATCGAACCCAACCAGGCGGCATCGGTTTTAGAAATGTGATAAACTTCAAATACAACCTATGAAAATCTTTAAAACGCGTTCATTTACATGGTGGGAAGTCGCACTGCTCAAAGTCTGCTTGATTTCTTTAGGAATCTTGGCAGGCCTCTATTTTTACGCAGAGCTTTTAATTCTTTTGTGGTTCTGGTGGTTCGCCTTTGCAATAACCGCCGTGTATTTCCTCGTTCGTTTTTTTCGCGGAAAATAATTCATTTTTCATTGTTCTTTTTATGGAAAACAAGTGCGAGAAATCTAAATGTCATTGTCATGGGATGGGAGCGCACGCTGGAGCAGGAGGAGGCGTCTACGGCTTAGCCCTCATTGGTGCACTGGTCTACTATTTTCAGAATGCGCAATCCTTTTTGGATTTTGTCCTCGGGTTTTTAAAAGCCCTGGTTTGGCCGGCAATTCTTGTCTACAATCTGTTTGCTATTTTGCTGTCATAAGCAAATAAAAAATATCGTATGAACAAATTTCGTCCTTTAACATTTGCGCTCGCTGGTGGAATTGTGTTTGGCGCTGTTTATTTTTTTGGAACGCTTAGTGCAATTTTGGGTGTCCCAGGATTTCCGCCATTCGGTGAGCTGTTACGTCAGTTTTATGGTCCATGGGGCTATTCTCTGTCTTGGTGGGGAACGCTTATGGCCGCACTCTGGGGTTTTGTAGAGGGGTTTTGCTGGGTGGGCCTTTTTGGACTCGTGTACAATTGGTTGAATAAAAAATAAGGAATCTAAAAAAATAAAATACCCCATTCTCGGGGTATTTTATTTTGTAACAGAGCAAAGATGAAAAATCGGCTATTAGCTTATCGCCGCGCCATCTTGAAAAATAGTCATACCTCGTTTCTTTAATTCTCGAAAAAACTCATCTGTGGGGACAGCCATATCGGGCGCAAAGCTTCCTCTTGCTGTAATACGCCCATCCAAAACCATCTGCGCAATAATGGATGCCGGAAATCCCGTATCAATATTGCATCCCGCGTCGGTCCAGCCCGGTAATGTAGAAACAATGCATTCCATGCGGATAATTTTAATCTGATCCTCCTTACCTTTTCCAGACACCTCCACCCAGAGATTTTCTTTCTCTGTATAATTTTCTGGTCTAGGTAGCCGAGTCAAGATTCTTGAGATAGCATCAATGGGTCGAATTTCCGATTTTTCAAAAAGTAATGTCTTTTTCTCGCCCAAGCCAAGATCAATAAATTGTTTCAAGACCTCTAATGAATGCTCTGGAAAGCCGGCATAAAATCTGATATTTTTTGGTTTCAATTTTTTATAATCTTGCATGAAGGTATACGTTTCCGGATGACGGACCAGGTAGCATTTTTGAGATCCGATCTCTCTAGCTTCTCGAATCACCTCCGTTTGAGAAGGCATTTTTTCTAGCCATTTTTCATTTTCCACGAGGGGTGCCGCATCCGTCAGCTCTTCGATAATGCTCTCCAAAGAAAAGGGGACTACGAATTTTTTAATATTAGAATCCCAGGCAAAGCCAAGTTCTATTGTGTCAATTTCACGAAAAAAACGTGAAGCATGCCTCATCATGATGTTGTTGATCCCCGGAGTCGAACCACAACCAGTAATTGCTACAAGGTTGGCTTTCTTGAATTTTGCGTGCATGGAAAGCTGAACCTTTGTTATAGGGATATCGGAACCAAGATCGATAATATGACGTCCTTCTTCCAAACAAATACGATAGACGTCGTGATTCCAATCTCCTTCGGCGCAGTTGATGATGACTTTCGCAGGAGTTCTCTTGATAAAGGATTTGACCTCGTCAAATTTTCGAAGATCAATAAATCCAAAGGGGGTACCAGGATATTGCGCAAGATTATTTTCTGAACCATCTCGGTAAAGATCAGCGCAAAATATTTTATATCCAGATTCAAGAAGGTCGCGGGTAACAATTCTTCCCTGCATGCCACTTGAACCTAAAACCAAAAAATCATATTTCATCATATTTTTTATGATCAAGACCGTATTTGTATTTTTTTGGTCTTTTGTCTAACCAAGCTAGCAAATTCCTGCTGACCTGTAAAACAAGGCTTTGAATAAAAAAACCCGCTCGAGTGGTCGGTGGAGCGAGTCTTTTTCACGGATATTCAAAATGCTATACTAAATAAACAAAAACCTATGCCTAAATTCTTAAAATGGTCCGGCTATTTCTTGATTGCCGCGATCGTGGTGGTCGGTGGCCTTCTTATCTTTCAAAAGAGTGTCACAAACCCAGAACCACAAAATCTCATGGTCGGTGGTGACCGTGATGCGCACGGTTGTATTGGTTCAGCAGGGTATTCTTGGTGTGAGATAAAGAGTAAATGTCTCCGTATTTGGGAAGAGGCATGTTCTGAAAATCTAAAGGAACAGGTGCAGTATCTCTTAGCGAAAAAGTATGGGAAGGCTTTGGCGGATGTAACAATCACCATCACAAAACAAACAGACACGCATGCTTCCGGCAGTGTGTCATTTAGCAAGGGTGTAGGGGCTGGCGGTGTGTTCTTGGTCACAAAGATCAACAATGTTTGGAGTGTGGTGTTTGATGGAAATGGAAGCATTGACTGCAAGACCATGCGTCAAACATACGGATTCGGCGACGATATCCTTAAACCAAATTTTTGCGACTAAGTTTATTTTTTAATGTTCCTTGATCCTCCAAAACGCCGGTTTGAGGCTGCGCGCCTTAAAGCCTGGTACGCAAAACACGAGCGATCGCTGGTTTCGGGATTTTTAGTCGCTGGTTTTCTTCTTGATGTTTTCACCTTTCGCGCGCTCTCTGTTGGAACAACGCTCATTGGACTTGGTATTTATCTTGCGATCATGGCAGGAAGCATTCTCTTCGTCTTTCTTTTTGATGCGCGAACCGGATCCTGGCGTCATCCATTTTGGCAACGCTTGAGAGTGATGGTTCCTCTTGTCGCTCAACTCGCGGTTGGCTCCTTGTTGAGCATGGCTCTATTGTTTTATTGGTTTAGCGGAGCGATCTCTGTGAGTTGGCCTATTTTTAGCGTGCTCTTGATTCTCATGATTTCGAATGAAACCTTTAGAACCGCCTATCTTCGACCCACGATTCAAATCGGTCTTTTCTCCTTTTTGCTTTTTTCATATCTGCTGGTGGTGTTTCCCTACGCGTTCAATTCCCTCGCCATCTGGACCGTGCTGCTTGCAAGCGGACTGAGTATTGGGCTCTCCGCGCTTCTCATCTTTGGTCTGGTTCGTGTTGCACCAAACTTAAAAAAACGCACAAAGCATATGGGCATAGTTGTTGGCTTGGTGCTCGCAAGCATGAATGCTTTGTATTTTTTGGATTTAATCCCGCCGATCCCGCTCTCGCTTCGAGAAGCGGGTGTTTATCATAATGTAAAACGCGTGGGTAAGGATTATCAGCTCACGGGTGAACCAGAAAACATTTGGCAAAGTCTGTGGCCTGGGCAAACCGTGCATGGAGATGCGGCCAGTCGTATCTATGCATTTTCAACCGTGTATACGCCTGCAGATTTGAATGTCATGATCTACCACCACTGGGAGTTGTATGATGAGGCGCAAAAAAAATGGATAAGCCAAGATCGGCTGGCGTTTCCGATCACGGGCGCACGCGCAGAAGGTTATCGAGGGTTTACCTATAAGACGCATCTGAAATTTGGGAAGTGGCGCGTAACCGTAGAAACAGGACGCGGTCAGGTGCTGGGCCGTATGCGATTTAATTTTGTGGCGACTCCCGTAGCTCCAACCGTGCCAGCTCCGCAAAAGCAGGCGACCTCCACAGAAATGCTCCCTGCCTTTGTCACAAGCTCGCATTCAGCAGTATCTTCAACAGAAAAAGAGGTTCCAAAAGCGCCTGTGGCACATATGGATTGATTTGCTTGGTCTCTTCAAATAAATGCTTGACGTTTTTGACGTTCCCTCCTAAGATAAACCCAATGTCTTGTTTCTCTTGCGCGCAAAATTATTCTTATCGTCTGGCGATGATCGTCTGACGATAGGTTCTGTTTTTCAAAAAAAAAGAGAACTTGTGGCCCGGCGATGATCGCCGGACTTTTGTTTTTTCAAGGAGGATGGAGTCATGCAAATCATAGAGGTGGCGCAGATTCTCGAGCAAAGGAGCTGGGCGCATCAACTCGCAGATCTCACGAGGATCGCCTGGACCGGGAAAGATGGCCGCTGTCATTTTCCGTATCGACCGCTCACAGGAGCGTACGAATGGGAGACGAACGTGCGCCGTGCCTGGCAAGGGGAAGCTATGCATTCGTGGGTCTTGATCGACGCAAAGGGACGGTTCCTCGCGCATGTGGCCTTGGTTAAGAAAAATGGCTACTGGGAATTGGGCCGCTGGGTCGCCTTGCCGTTTGCGCCAAAAGGATCTGTCACGCTTCTGTGTCAGGAAGCAATGCGCTTTGTCATGGCGCAGAACCTCTTGATCCAAGTGGAGTGCACGCAAGCGCACACGTCTTCGCAGAAGATTTGCACGCGACTTGGCCTGCGCTTTGCAGGAATCGGCATATTGGGGCAAATAGAAGGAGTGACCTGGGATATCATCTACTTTGATTCCCTCGCGACCCCTGCTTTTGTCCCGCGCGCAGGAATCCTGGCTGATCCGTTGCATCACGAGGTACGATGCAAAGAAGAGCATCGTGCGCGGCTGCGCGAATTGCCGGATATCCTGACCACAGATCGCGGAGGGGAGCTTCCGCCAACGCGCTTTCATCTCTTGCCCGAACTCGTGGCACCTGTCCGCTCCATCATTGCCTTGAACCTCTAACTCTTTCTCGCCCTCGTGTATGTACGCGGGGGCGAGAACTTCTTCTTAATTTTTATGTTTGCATTACAACCCGTTGAACAGCTCTTGCTTGATCTGCTCGCAGTTCCATCTGTTTCTGGATCAGAACATGCGTTCGCAGAAATGCTCTGCCAAAAATTGTCAGCTGATTTTGTGATTCAACGCATTCCCGTGGATGAACAGCGCTTTTGTGTTCTCGCAACGCGTGGGAATCCAAAAACACTTTTTGTCGCGCACATGGACACGGTAGTTGCAGAAGTGGATGTGCATTGCGAAGAGTCATTCATCTTCGGGAGAGGAAGTTGCGATAACAAGGGATCGCTTTCCGCTATGATCTGCGCACTAAAAGAAGCGAATGACGTGGGTTTACTTTGTACAGTCGGCGAAGAAACAACGTTTGATGGAGCAAAAAGCGCATCCGCATGGTTGAAAGAACATACGATAATTCCAGAGCGCATCATCATTGGGGAGCCAACGCATCTTCAAATCGTCACAGGTCAGCGCGGAGTTCTTTGTTTAGAGATCACGTGCAAAGGCGTGGAAGAACATTCAAGCACAGACCATCCGCAATCCGCGATTCATACGCTTGTGAATCTTCTTCACGCATTGCAAGAAACGAGATTCTCAGACACCACCATGAATGTCGCCCTCATTTCAGGAGGAAAAGCAGAAAACATGGTGGCAGGCGAAGCAAGGGCCACAGTCGTATGGCGATCCCTTCTTCCAGACATCAAAATGCGCGTGCAAGAAGCGCTTGGAAAAATAGATGTCCCGCATACGCATCTGATGAAAAAAGAATTGGCGCCCGTGGACCACACGTCTGCCGAGTTCCCAAAAAATACCGTGGCCTATTTCACGGAAATGTTCTTTTTCGACAAGGGGATTGTTCTGGGCCCAGGCGGCATCGAAGATGCGCACACGCCCCAGGAGAAAGTTTCGAGAGAAGAGCTCAAAAAAGCTGTGGAATTGTATAAAAACCTGATCATCTAAACAGGGTGGCGCGCTCTTGCGCAAAAGTGCTATTCTTTTCCTGATCTTATTCGGTTTTTATCTATTTTTATGGAAGAGTTTCCTAAAGCGCCTGTGGCGCCAAGTGCGGAAGAAGCAAAACCTGTTGTGCCAAAGGCTGAAGAACCAACGCCTATCGCACCAGTTATTGAAGAACCTAAGGTAGAAGGATCGGTCGAAGCGCCTATGATTATGGAGAATGAGGTGAGTAATTATGACCTCCGTAAGTATGATCTCGTTGAGCTTGAGCGCCTTTTTACACCCGAAGAAGTGTATGCACAGATAGAGCAATTAGAAGGAGTACAACGTAGTGATTTCACATCCATTGAACATCGCATGCATTCAAGCGGTGCGTTGGCGCGTATCTATCTCAAACTGAAACCAGAGGCCTCAATGAAAAAGTTTAATAACATGAAAGGCTATGCCTTCTTGTTGGGAATGGTGCGAAAAGACAATGCGCGAATGACGACCACGCAGATTCATCGTGTAGATTTTGATGCAAGCGGAGAAGAAGAATTTGCCGTGAATATTGCAGAATTCGTCAACGGAGCATGGGTGCGGAAGGAATAAGCGGTTTCTTAGCCATAAACCCCCTCTAGCTTGACAAAAAGGGGGTTTCGTGCTACTATCCTCCACGAGTTGCTTAATAAAAAAGTCGTCGAATTTTTATCAGGAAACTAGGGAGACAGGAAACATCCCTAACATATTCATTTACCTAGTACTATTACTATGGAAGGTATCATCAAAACTCTTACAGATAAGGGCTACGGTTTCATCACCGTAGAAGGCGAAGAGAAAGATTTGTTTTTTCATGGCAAAGAGCTCATTGCTCCTTTGCAATTCTCAGACCTCCGCGAAGGTGACCGTTTGTCTTTCGAAAAGGCTGACTCTGAAAAAGGACCAAACGCCATCAAAGTGACTCGCATCTCGTAAGATTCGTTTTCACATCTAAAGACCCCCTCACGGGGGTTTTTGGTTTATATTGATTTTGGAAAGAGCGCCTGCTATCATCAAAAAACAATTGAAGATCTTATCAAGAGTGCGGTGAGGGATTCGGCCCTGTGATCCGCCAGCAACCCTTCGATATCGCTTTGAGCTCTGCTCGCGATACATCGAAAAGGTGCTAACTCCGACCCTTGTGGGGAAGATAATTCTTAGTACGCCTCCCACTGTGGAGGTTTTTGTATGTTCCATATTCCTTCGGTGTATACCGTTGAGTCCGTAACGTCTGGTCATCCAGACAAGGTGTGCGATCAAATTTCAGATGCGATTTTGGATGCGTATCTTGCGCAAGATCCATTCAGTCGCGTGGCTGTTGAAACGTTCGGTGGCCATCAT
>CAYUCD010000013.1:0-12647 GCA_964443265.1 uncultured Gammaproteobacteria bacterium
ATACGCCAAGCCCTGTGCGCTGGCCAATGGTATACGCATCCAGGCCATCGTACTGTCCAACAACCTCTCCTTCTGGGGTCAGGATTTTCCCTGGATGAGAAGCAATCTTTTTTCGCAAAAAATCATGAAAATCTAATTTCCCGACAAAGCAAATACCTTGGCTATCTGGTTTTTTGGCGGTTGGAAGATTCCATGCCGTAGCCAAAGCACGTACCTTTGTTTTTTTGAGGTGGCCAATTGGAAAGAAGACTTTTTGCAAAACCGCTTGCTTAAGACGATATAAGAAATAAGATTGATCCTTATCTGGATCTTTGCCTTTGAGGAGATGCGCTATATTGCGACGATCATGTGTGATGCGCGCGTAGTGACCCGTAGCTACTCCATCAAATCCTCGCTTCATTGCCTCTTCGAAAAAGAGGCCGAATTTTATTTCTTCATTACACAGCACATCTGGGTTGGGCGTGATGCCGGTTTCGTATTCTGCAAACATCCGATCCAGCACGCGCTTGCGATACTCTTTTTCAAAATCAAACGTGAGCAAAGGAATGTTTAACATGGCAGCCACGCGCAAAGCATCGCGTCGCTCTCCTCGCCACGCACATTCCCCTGTCCACAAATCTTTGGTGTCAGACCAGTTTTTGATAAATCCGCCTACAACTGTATGCCCTTGTTTTTGCAACAATGCAGCGGCCACACTTGAATCCACCCCGCCAGACATGCCAACGAGGATTTTGAGTGGGCGCTCAGCCCGCTTGAACCAGGCAAACATTATTCTTGCGTCTGTTTAATGCTAAAGCGTTCCAATAATTTTAAGATGTCATCCCCTGGCATCACGCGAATCCGACGTAATTCAAATAACGATCCTGTGGTATGCAAGGACCCGAGACGCACGCCAAATCCCATACGAAAACCGGCTGCTTCGACTTCTTTCGCCACTTCTCTAGACCAGCTTCCATACGGAAAACTAAAGACATCAACAGGATGGCCTAATAACATTTCAAGATCTAATTTAGAACCCAAGATTTCATCCTCTCGTTTTTCTTTTCCCACCCGTGTTAAAAAAGCGTGATTCTTTGTGTGAGAGGCGATTGTTATTAACCCGCTCGCGTCCAGCTCTTTGATTTGATCGGGCTTCATACAGCCGGACAAGGTGTACGCACGAGAAACAATGAAAAACGTGGCGCGAAGCCCTAAGGACTGGAGAACGGGCCAGGCGTTTTCGTATTGATCGCGAAAGCCATCATCAAACGTAATGAGAACCGGTTTTGCTGGTAATAGGTATGCCCCCTCTTTCAGCGCCTGCTCCATATCCTGTGGAGTGATCGTGCGGTATCCAGCGGATTTGAGCGCTTGCATCTGCGTAGCGAATTCTTCTGGCGTTGTCGTGAACGATCGATCTGCGCGAGAAAACGATGGGAGCATTGGTCGAATGTGGTGGTACATGAGCACAGGCACGCGCACAGCGCCTTCTCCTGCCTCCACAGCTGGATCACCGGCCACAGGGGCAAGATCTTCTTCGACTAAAAAGGCTGATTCTTTTGAAACATCCCCTGTTGTTGGATTTGGAAATTCTCCTGGAAGATAGATCCCGGCTTCATCATTGCGATGACTGTCTGCAGCCTGCGCTTCCCACCGTGGGGAAAAACGGCCAACAAAAATTACGGGCGCAACAATCGACACCAGCGCCACACATAAAAAAAGTGCTATGAGATTCTTCATGACCCCGAACGCTTTCGACGACCAATGGCCGCGGCTTTGACGCCACGATAAACTTTTCCTTTTTCTTCACGCACCGCGAGTTGTCCGCACGCGGCTTCCACTTCTTCTCCAAAGGAAACGCGATACGTGGCGGAAACGCCTAGATCCTGCAATCGCTCTAAGAAAGCGATGCGTGTTTCGCGGTCTGACGGACGAAAGGCTTCGGTCGGATGATATTTTATCAGATTTACGTGCGCAAGCCGAAGATACGGACGCAAAAGATGCGCCAAGGCTTCTGCATCTGATCTTTGATCGTTCATGCCTTCGATGAGCAGATATTCAAACATGACTTGGCGGTTGCTCTTTTCCATGTACGTACTGACCGCCTTCATCAGTTTTTCAATTGGATAGATGGCGTTGACTGGCATAAGACGCGAACGGACCGCATCTGTGGCTCCGTGAAGTGAGATAGCGAGATTCACCTGCAAGGGCTCATCTGCCAAACGTAAAATGCCTGGAACAATGCCACATGTGGAAATACTGATGCGACGAGCGCCGATGCCGAGTGCTTCCAAATCATTCATGGTGCGCACCGCTTCCAAGACAGCGTCATAATTATGGAATGGTTCTCCCATGCCCATAAAGACCACGTTGGACACGCGCTCTTCTTTTGGTTTGAGCTCGCGCATAAACCAGACCACCTGTTCAACAATTTCTTCTGCGGACAGGTTGCGCTTGAATCCCATGGTACCGGTCGCACAAAAGGCGCATCCCATTGGACAGCCCACCTGTGAAGAGACGCACACGGTGCGACGACCATCTTCGTGCTTAATCAGGACGGACTCTATTTTGGATCCATCGGCGCAAGAAAATAATATTTTGTTTGTGTCCCCCTCGCCTTCTTCTGTGATAACCGTGAGCGCATTCCAAGGCAGGTTTTCGGCGCACTTTTCACGCAAGGGTTTTGCAAATACTGATACCTCATCCCAGCTGGCTGCGCCTTCGACAAAAAAGGCCCGCTTTGCCTGTTTCAGACGAAAGACGGGCTCGCCCCATTCCTTTAACAAGGATGCGAGTCGTTTAAAATTCATGGTTTTCCCAGGCCCATTGCGCGAGCCGCTTGGCGGTTGCGAACATTCCGTCTTTTGTCGGAGCGCCCATCACCGCAATAATTAATTCCTTCTTCCGGTCTCCTGATCCATCTGCAAGCATAGGACGCAGCTGGACAACGAGGTTATTCTTGGATTCTTCCAAGTAGCCTGTTTTCCCGCCCACAATAAAGACTTCCGGGTCATTCGTCAACAGTTGATTGGTGTTTTTGATCTTTTTCTGCTCTCCGGTGTTGAGGATCTTGAACTCGTAGATTTCGGATGTGGCGGCCGCATGAATCGTCTTATCTTGAAATGCTTTTTCTGCAATCAGGGCAATATCCTTTGCGGTCGTCATGTTTTTTGGATTCATGCCTGACGCATCAAAGAATTTTGACTGTGTCGCTCCGCACGCCTTTGCTTCTTTATTCATCCGACTCAAAAAGCCCGCGGTTCCAAGTTTTGATAAGCGTGCCATGGCGGTCGCTGTATTATTCGCGCTCGCCGTAATACTTGAAAAAACGAGATCGATGACCGTCATCTTTGCGCCCGAATTCACGCGCAATCTTCCTCCTCCAACCTCATCGACGCCCAGCAAAGAGACCACGCGCGTTGCTGGAATCTGTAGCCGCATAAATGCAAGCGCATTCGCGAGCTTTGTGAGACTTGCGGCCACGCGAGGCTGGTTCGGCTTAAACGCATACAAGGTTTCATGCGTTCCTGGCGTTAAGACAATCGCAGAAGCAAATTCATTCGTATACGGAATGAATGGTCCGTACGTTGTTTTTTGTTTGATGCTCGTTGCTGCGCTTGCGCTATTTCCCATCGCGAAACATAAGCAGACGACAAGCGCCATTTTTCCTAAATACGAAAGACCATGGTTCATAGGTTATTTTGCGACAATCAGAACCTTGGTTCCAGTCGCTGCCCAATCATACACCTCTTTCGCTGATCCCACCCCTAAACGTACGCAACCGTGACTGACGGGTTTTCCTAAATGCGCTGCACCCTCCTTGGTTCCATTGGGCCATTCGGGCAGTTCATGGATCCCCTGGCCTGCTCCAGAAAACTGCATCCAGTACGGCATCCAAAGCTTTGCCATTTTTGACCATGCGCGTGGATTTTTATTTAAAATCTTGAATGTTCCCGTCGGCGTTTTCATCCCCGACTTTCCCGTTGAAACCAAAAACGATGCGAGCGCAACACCCATGACACGCTTTTCTAATTTTTGTTCGCGTAGATTAATGCGAATGGATTTTTCTAAACGTATTGGCGAGGTAGATGTTGGGGAATAGCCTGTTGAGATTTCTGTCCCATCTGCAAAACCATCTCCATCAGAATCAATCGTGAGTGGATCTGTCCCAAAGATGATTTCTAAGCGATCAGACAAACCGTCCTGATCTGCGTCTGCTTCTGTGAGACGGCCTGGCCCATTTGGATTGTATCCGCTTCGCACTTCTTCCGCGTCTTTAAATCCATCGCTATCTGTATCAGCTTTTGCCGGATCTGTATGAAAGACTTGGAGTTCGACCGCGTCCGAAAGACCGTCCTGGTCTGTATCTGTGACAAGGTCTGTTGCTTTTACCATTTTCCCCATGCTCAAGAAGAGCGCGATACACGCGCTCCCCAAGATCATTCGAGAAAAAACATGATGCATGTTTACGGTTCATCAAATCGAATCCGTTGCTTTGGCTGGATCACTTGCGGAGATGGCTTTGATTTTTTCTTTTGATCTGGCGCATCTTTTTTGGATGTATGGTCCTCAATACGCGCTTCCACTTCTTCCTTTTTTGGGAGCACTCCGCCACCCTTTGAACGCAAGATCTCGTCCATCAAGCTTTCCTCTTCTTTTTCTTCTTTCACGATTTTGATCGTAGCCGGAGGCGGAGCGATACGATGCTCTGTCTCTTTTTTGACGATACGAGGACGGTTCTTATTTGGCTCTGTGTTGTTTTGATTCTTAAAGCCAAAGGACGCTTCGGACACCTCTGCTTGTGCTTCTGGTGGTGGAATCTCGTGCAACACCTTCTTTACTTGTTCCTGCTTGTGCTTACGCTCTTCTGTTACGAGTGGACGGCACTCTGCACAATAGATTGGACGCGATGCATCGAGCTGAATTGCGAGCTGAAATACTTTGCCACAACGATTACAGGTGTGTGGAAATTGTGGTTTTTTCTTTTGGCTTTGCTGGGGTTGGCTGGATTGAATCGAGGCTAAACGCTCTGGCGTGATGGTGAGATATTCTCTTTCTTCCTCTTTCTTTTCTTCTGCCAGAGCTTCTGTTACTTCTTTCCCCTGCTCTGCCACCTGTACCTCTCGTTCTTCCGCTGTTTGAATCTTTGGATATTGTAGAGCGCCTAAATCAGATAACTCCATGCCCGTCCATTGCAACACCTTTGCTTCAATAACGGCGCGAGGCTCTGCATAACGTTCGCGACTGACCGCAATAATCTTGGCTTGATGATTGGTACGCTCGTTGATTGGCGGAAGTGTATTGGCGGAAAACGGCGGAGTCGAAACGCCATCAACCATGAGCTTGAGATAGATCTGCGTTTTTGCAAGGCTGACAAGATCTTCTGGCGTAAAGGTAGGCGTGAATTCGGTTTCCATGAATTCTGCGTCCTGCGCACCGACGCGCATCACAATCAACGTGCCCACGTTTCCAAAAATAGCGGCCGCGACTTTTTCGTCCAACTGTTCGATATATTGATGGGTGACAATCAAATTGAGACGATATTTACGCGCCTCGGACAAGATATTGGCAAACGATTCATTCGCAAAGTTTTGAAACTCATCGACATAGAGATAGAAATCTCGACGATCTACTTCTGGTAAATTTTGGCGTTCTTGTGCAGCCATCTGTAATTTGGTGATCAACATGCCTCCCAACAAGCGCATGTTATCTTCACCAATACGTCCCTTTGAAAGATTGACCAACAAGATCTTTCCTTCGTCCATGATGCGACGTAGATTTAGCGTAGACTTTACCTGTGCGACAATATTACGAATGACCGAAGAGGATAAAAATTGTCCGACTTTATTTTGGACAGGCGCGATAGCTTCTGTGGCGTATTTTTCGGACCAGGAGGTAAACTCTGCCACCCAGAAGGTTTTTACGATCGGATCGCGTAACTTTGCGACAACACGCGCACGATATTCTTTGTCGACAAGCAAACGATTGATACCGAGGAGCGTTGCGCCAGGAAAATCTAAAAGAGCGAGCACGCAGTTCATGAGAATATATTCCATGCGTGGGCTCCATACATCTGGCCAGATTTTTTTGAATACGCCCATTAATCCGGATGCGATTAAGGGCTTTTGCTCGTCATTATCTGTTTCAAAAATATTGAAACCCATCGGATATTCGATATCCGCCGGATTGAAATACACAACGTCATTGATACGGTTTGATGGGATGAAGTCGCTCATCTTTTCCGCGGTATCACCATGCGGATCAACATAACAACAGCCATGTCCTGCGTAGATATCTGCCAAAATCAAATTCTCCATCAGCGTGGTTTTACCCATGCCGGTCTTTCCCACAATATACATGTGGCGACGGCGATCATCCGTCTTAATACCGAAGCGACGTTTCTGATTTCGAAAATTCGTCTCTGCGAACAGTGTTATTTCGTTTTCGTGATCGTGATTATAGTGAATGGCCATACGAAGAACGTAGCCGCTTGCACGGCTGCGTTATAAAGGACAAACCTTCCCCACCCTTACGAAACAAACGGAACATTAGACGGCGCATCTGTTTTCTTTGCTTCTGTGCGATGCAGCTGTGGCGCTTTTACTTGGCTTAAAATTGGGAAATGCCACAACGTTGCCAACTCTTCTGTGGAAAGATTGTAGGCTTTCATACCCGCCCAATTAGAGCGATATCGATAAGCCATCATCAGACGGCGCTTTCTTCCATCATTTCGTTTATCCTTGAACCACCAGATCGAACTGCTCATACCAACACTTTTTAGATCTGGCTTAATTGCTTGCATGTTAAATGTATTCATCTGCTTCATGGCGCCGATAAATGGATTCACAGCCCGTGCTTTTTGCATGGACGTCTTTTTTGCCACGTAAACAAATCGAATCTTTGTTTGAAATCCAATCTTTCCTGCTTTGTGCTCTACCGCCTCCAAAACTTCACGCTCTCCAGGGGATAGGGCGAATAACTTTGGGAAGCCGTTTTTATCAACGTTCTTTGGATCATCTTCTCCACGCAACTTTTTCATTAAAGCGGTTGCGCGTTCAATGGTTGCTTTTTGATCTGTTGGAGTCAACACAATCTGATACCAGGCTTGTTCATCCTGGCCTAAACGTGCAAATCCCTCCAGCATGGCAGAGAGCGGATCTTTGAATTCTCCGGAAACTTTGTCTAAAAAGTCATGGTAGGTTCGTAGTGGATAGGGGTCTGGTTTTACATTGATCATTTCCGTACCCCACATATCCCACTCTTCGTCTGGATAATAGCTTGGCACATTTACGGCGTAATCTTGCGCTTAATGAATTTCCGCGTCTGGATACTGCGCATAAATAGCAGCTTCAATAAGATCGCGCATTTTGCGCTCAACGTGCGCGTAGTAATGAATTCTGCCTCCAATGGATGCGACTTCGAGTGAAATAGGCGCTTGTACAGATCCCCGAATCCACGTATCTGTCCAAGATAAAGACGAGTGCGCGCCTGCGAGATAGGCAAATAAGTTTTCCGTGGCCCTTGGTGTTTGCTCTGAACTTCGCGGGACGACAATCCGAAGCAAGACCCATTCTTTTTTTGTAATCGCCTTTCCTTGTAAACGATAAAGCCACCCGTATTGGATTCCGTAGAGAATGACCCAGAGAAATAAAATCCACCCGCCATGGGTGAATAAAAACCACATGGCCGCAAACGGATTATTACCGGCTGCATTTAAGAAACCGTTTACAAAGGCATTAAACCAAGCAAAAAATGCTTCCAACATGAATGTGCTAAGTATATCACTTGGCAAAAAAAAGAGCGAGCCAATAGCTCGCGTCTTTTCTTCTTATCTTCAATTTATGAGGCTTGCTTTTTCTTTGCTGACCATTTCTGCCACGTAACGAGAAGCGGTGGAGCGATAAAGATGGATGAGTAGGTTCCCACCGCAATACCAATGATCAATGTCAAGGTAAATTCACGCAATGTTTCTCCTCCCCAAAAGTGAATGGCGATCAAGGTAAGTAAGGTTGCCATGGATGTGCTGAATGAGCGCAACAATGTCTGACGCACAGACATGGCCACGATCTCTTCAAACGTCCCTGTCTTTTTCAATAAGTTTTCTCGCACACGATCCATCACCACGATTGTGTCTGTGATCGAGTAACCAAGAATCGTGAGAATGGCGGCAATAAACGTGGTGCCGACCTCATCTCCTCGAAAATGCCCCAAAGCAGCAAAGATACCCATTGGCACAATCACATCGTGACCTGCAGCAACAATCGTTGCGATGCCGTATTTCCACGATTGAACTGGAAACGAAACTTTGCGAAAGGCGTACGCCACATAGATCATGATGGCGATCAGCACGATCAAGAGACCGCGAATGGATTTCTGACGCAGTTCCTCTCCAACAACTGGACCGATCGCGTCAAAGCGCAATTCCGTTACTTCTCCGTATTTTGTTTTGAGGGCTTGTACGATTTTTTGATGTTGATCTTCGGTGATGTGCTTTAACCGCAATTGGATATCTTTTTCTCCCACAGGCTGAACAATCACAACTCCCAAATCTAAATTCGCCTGCTCCAATAATTGCGTGACCTCTGCAGGTGCTGGTTGCGTTGTAAAGCGCGCGGCCAACAAAGAACCGCCAGTGAAATCAATCCCTTGTTTCAGCCCCCAAAATCCCAAGGACAAGATCGAGCCAATCACCACTAAGCCAGAAAGGATGTACCAGACTGGACGAAGCGTGACGATATTCCATTTAGACATACGATAATGCAGTGAGATTAAGAACGAGGCGATTCAACATCGCGTGGTTTTAAGAACAGCCATCCACTCTTTCCTGCAGCCGTTCCAGCGACAAAGCGTAAAATCGTGCGACAGGATACGACAGCTGTGAAGAGTGAAAGAATGGTACCGATTCCGAGCACAAGAGCGAATCCGCGAATCACTGAGGAAGAGAACCAGTACAGCACGGCGGAGGAGATTAGAACGGTCATGTGTCCATCTCGAATAGAAGGCCATGCGCGACGGAAGGCGTCTTCCAATGCTCCGGCCAATCCTTTTCCTTCACGCCATTCTTCTTTTAGGCGCTCAAAGACCAACACGTTCGCATCCACTGCAATACCGATCGATAGGATGAAACCCGCGATGCCGGAAAGCGTTAAGGTCACAGGAATGAGCTTGAAGATAGCCAACAAGATAACTGAGTAGAGGGCTAATGCGACAATGGACATCAAGCCAGGCAATCGGTACAGGGCAACCATATACAGGCCGACCAATAAGAACCCGATCAGTCCTGCTACTAATGATTTTTGTAATGAGTCCGCACCAAGTGTTGGTCCAACCGTTTGCTGGGCGATCAAGTTGATCGGCACAGGTAAGGCACCTGCTTGCAAACGACGCGCTAACACTTTTGCCTCTTCTACGCTAAATCGTCCGGAGATCACGGCCTGTCCGCCGGTAATTTCATTTTGAACGGTTGGCGTTGAGATGGCCTTTCCATCCAAGAAAATCGCGACAGGTTTTTGGATATTGCGCTTTGTGATTTCTCCAAACAGTTTGGCGCCTTCTGTGCTGAATTGGATCGCTACCTGTGGAGCGCCCGTGCGCTGATCAAAATCCAATTTCGCAGAGGAAAGATCGCGTCCGGTTAATTTTGTGGATTTCCATGGATCTGCAACGGGCACAAAATCTTCTGGTACGTATGTTTTTATTTCCAAGAGACGAACATGCAGATCTTTTTGTGGACGCTCTCCATTCTTCCAAATGATGTGAAATCCAAATGGAGATTCTACAACCTGAGAAATGGCATTCACCGGCATATCCCAAGTTGCTTTTTCAAATGCCTCCACCATATCCCCTTTTCCAAACCAACCCAGATATCCTTTTGATTCTGCAACGCCCGGTTCTAGGGAATTTTTTACAACAAGCGATTCAAAATTCTCTGGCGTGGCTTCTTTTTGCAGTTTTTCTGCGAGCGCTCGTGCGTCATCTTTCGACAGAGTTGAAAGATCTTCTTTCGCGCCTTTGTACGCAATTAAAATGTGATGCGCTTCCACTTCTTTTCCGATTTCTTTTGATTCTTCCACTTTCACGATGGTTTTGTATTTTGGACGATCCATGACCTTGGTATAAACCGTTCCGGTTGGAAGGTCTTTCACGGCGCTCAAAATATCTGAGTACTCGCTCTTACCACGGATAAAGCCGATATCACCGATCGTGGTTTTCAAGGTTGGATTTTCCGTGCTCGCTTTTGTGAGTGCGGTAAAATCTGCTCCTGGCTTAAGGGCTTGGGCCAATAATTCATTCACCCGTTTAAGCGCGTCTGCATTTTTCGTATTCATTTCCTTTGTCTGCGCTTCTGTCATGGGTTCTGTCTTTTGATCGTTCTGCTCTTTGAATTCCAAAATAGGCGTTTCGCCGATCATCTTGATCGCTTCATTTACATCTTTCACGCCAGCGAGTTCCAAGTTCACGCGCCATGAGTCACCTGTTTGAATGGTTTGAATCACAGGTTCAGAAACACCCATCGCATTAACACGACGCTCGATGACATCTCGAACGCCACCTAAGGCCTCGGTTCGATCTGTGGGCGCCACTTTGGAAAGATCTGCTTCATATTCTAAACGTGTTCCACCCTGCAGATCTAACCCCAACACATAGGGTTTTTGAATCGCCCCTATTTTCAACCCAAGAATTCCCTGGGTCTTCTCGAGAACCCAATTTGCTGGACCTGAATATGCGATCGCGCCCGTGATAAGGAATAAAGCCAATAATCCGAGGGTGCGCGAACGAATACTGCGCTTTGAAAGGAAAGAAGTTTTTTGAGGCATACAGTGGCAAGGAGTGTAATAGAACAGCGTGAATTCGACAAATCGGCTAGGCGGAAATCTGCGGGGTGACTTTTGGCGGCATCTTTTTTAACATCCACCACTGTTGGAGCACGGTGAGTAAACTCATCACAAACCAGTAGAGGGTTAGACCACCTGGAAGCGTGAATCCAATGATCGCTGTAACGATCGGCATCATATACATCATCTGACGATTCATGGCTGTTGCCATACTTTCGTCTTTGGCGCCCGGCGTCTTCTCGACGTCGCTTGGCGGAGGCGTGACCGTTGCTGCTGGTGGCTTTAACAATTGTTTTGTCTGCCAAAATTGGACTAGAGCGGCTAAGATCGCAAGAACATAGCTCGGCTTGGTCAAATCAATGAAACCCAAAAATAATGTATTAATGGTCTGTGGGTTTGCGACAAATGGATACAACAAATTCAAACTTGTTGATGCAAGCCCCATGGACATGGCTTGATACAACGCGATCAACACAGGTAATTGAATGAGTAATGGCAAACAGGAAGCAGCTGGATTCACTTTTTCTTTCGCGTAGAGCGCCATCAACTCTTTGGCTTGCGCTTCTTTATTATCTTTTAAGCGCTTGCGAATTTCATCCATTTTTGGCTGAAGTTCTTGCAAGGCGCGTTGCTGCTTGATCTGCGCGACCGTAAATGGATACAGAACGAGCTTGATGATGATGGTGACGACAATGATCGCCAATCCCATCTCTTGGCCTGGCAATACGTTGTACAGCCACACCAACAGGTTCAGCATGGGCTGAACAAAAATGAGGGTAAAATAATGTGCCATAAAAAAGAAATTAGGCTTTTTCTTGTTCTTGGGCCGCGCTCTTTACGTCTGCTTGCGCGGCGGTTTCTGGCTTTTCTTCGGTTGACGGCTCTGCAGCTTCTGTTTCTAAGGCCTTCGCCTCTTCAACAGCTAAGATCTCTTCTGGAATTTTGATTTCTCCGGTTTCAGAATCCGCAACAACTTCTCCGCCTTCTTTCACGATCGTGATTTTCCAGCTGGTTAATTTTGCGGCTAAGCGGACATTTTGACCGCCTTTGCCGATCGCGAGCGAGAGCTGTTCTGGCGCCACGTGCGCTTTAGCCAAGTGCTCCGCCTCATCAAGTTCTACCTGTAAGACGTTGGCTGGTTTTAATGCTTCTTTAATAAAGGAGGCTGTGTCTTCGCTCCACTGGATCACGTCTACTTTTTCTCCGCCTAATTCGCGAATAATGGTTTGAATGCGCGTGCCACGCTGACCAATACATGAACCGATTGGATCAATGGCATCATCTGTGGTTGCGACCGCGACTTTTGTACGGCTTCCAGGCTCGCGAGCAATTCCCTTCATTTCGACTACGCCGCTGGCGATCTCTGGAATCTCTTGCGCAAACAACGCTTCCACCAAACGTGGGCTTGTACGAGAGAGACGAATTTCTGGACCCTTGGTGGTCATGGCCACTTCACGCAACAACGCTTTGATGCGCGTGCCTGGATAATAGCGCTCTGTTTCGATTTGATCTTCTGGCAAGAGAATACCCGTTGCGCGACCCAAGTCGATCAATACCACGCGACCTTCACGGCGCTGGATGGTGACGTTCATGAGTTCGCCTTCGCGTCCTTTGAAATCGCTGAAGATCACGTTGCGCTCGGCTTCGCGTAATTTTTGCAAGACAACTTGTTTGGCTGTTTGAGCGGCCATGCGACCAAATGCGGCTGGCACAGAAAGCTCCACGCGAATCTCTTCTTCCAATGCAGCGTCGGATTTTAAATCGCGCGCATCAGACTTCATGATCATGGTCTTGGGGTTGAATTTGAATTCCTCTTCCCCTTCTGCGGTCATT
>CAYUCD010000014.1:0-12466 GCA_964443265.1 uncultured Gammaproteobacteria bacterium
TCCTTTGGAAAATACGAGAGGAGCGTATCAGGCGGACTGCCAGCTGGACGACCATAAAGCGGACGCGAATAATTTTCAATGCCATTGCAATAGCCAAGATTTTCCATCATTTCTAAATCGGCTTTTGTGCGACGATCCAGACGTTCAGCCTCGAGGGGTTTCCCTTGCTTTTCAAAATACGCGACACGCTCTTTTAATTCTTTGCGAATTAATTTAATGGCGCGATCACGCTCAGGACCCAAGGTAATAAAATGTTTTGCTGGAAAAATCCAAATGTCGTGCTCTTCGCTTTTGGATTTGCGCGTCACAGGATCCATGCGGAAGATACGATCGACCACGCCTTGCGGTGCTTCCACGCGATAAATCACTTGCTCGTTTGCTGGCATGACTTCGAGAACTTCACCGCGCGTGCGGAAGGTTCCACGCGTCACGTCTGCATTGGTGCGCGTGAACTGCATTTCGATTAATCGCTCAATCACATTTTGACGCGCAATGTTTTCGCCAATCGCCACACGCAACACGGTCTTCTCATAGGCTTCAGGCGCGCCAAGACCGTAGATACACGAAACAGAGGCGACAATGAGCACGTCTTTGCGCGTAAGAAGGGCCTGGGTGGCTGCATGGCGCAGACGATCAATCTCCTGGTTGATCATGGCCTCTTTTTCGATGTAGGTGTCTGTGCGCGAGATATACGCCTCTGGCTGATAGTAGTCGTAGTAGGAAACAAAATATTCCACGGCATTGTCTGGAAAGAATTGACGGAACTCGTTGCAGAGCTGGGCGGCGAGGGTTTTGTTGTGCGCAATCACGAGCGTGGGTTTTTGGATGCGCTCGACCACATTGGCGATCGTGAAAGTTTTTCCTGTGCCGGTTGCGCCAAGCAGGGTTTGATACTGGTCTCCACGCTTCACGCCTTTGGTGAGTAACTCAATTGCCTCTGGTTGATCGCCAGAGGGCTTGAACTTGGATTTGAGAACAAATGATGACATGCCTTCTATTCTTGCCCAAAACGCCAATTTTGGCTACCTTGAACACCATGTTCTCCTGGTCTGCGCTTAAAACGCCTATTTTTGCCCTGTCCCCCATGGCTGATCTGACAGATCTGCCATTTTCTTTGATGTGCAAGAAATTTGGCGCAGATATCATCTTTCGTGAGATGGTTTCGAGCCAAGCTGTGGTGCGCGGAAATGTAAAAACCTTACGCATGACAGATGTGAGAGACGAGGAGCGACCATTGATTCAACAAATCTTTGGCTCTGATCCTGATGTGATGGCAAAAGCCGCGCAGATTATTTATGAGACATCGCGTCCAGATGGCATTGATCTGAACATGGGCTGCCCAGTGTATAAAATAACATCGAATTTTGATGGCGCTTCGCTCATGAAAGACCCGGAACGTGCCATGGCCATTGTGCGCGCGGTAAAATCTGCGGTTCCTGTTCCGGTGAGCGTTAAAACGCGGTTGGGCTGGAAACACGATACAGATTGTTTGGATTTTATTCCGCGTCTTGCAGAAGCTGGCGCAGATTTAATTTCCCTTCATGGACGCACAAAAGAACAAGGCTATGCAGGAAAAGCAAATTGGACGCGCGTTGGAGAAGCGCGAGCGCTTGTACCGCACCTTCCTTTTTTATTGAATGGCGATGTCACAGACCTCGCCTCTTGCACGCAAGCACTGGAAGCATCACAAGCATCTGGCGTATTGATTGGACGTGGTGCCTTGGGACGCCCGTGGATTTTTCAAGAATTGAAACAAAGAGAGAACGTTGCTTTGACGATTCAAGAACGCGTGGCGATTGTGCGTGAACATGCGACGCTACAAGTTGAGCACTATGGCGAACATGGGTTGATTAAATTACGCAAACATTTGCCCTGGTATTTTAAGGGCCTTCCTGAATGGAAATCTATTCGTGCAGCACTTGTACGCATTTCCACACTTGAGGAACTCAACCGCATCCTCGATCAACTTTTATAATTTAATCTGCGCTTGGCAAATAGTTTTCTGGATCAACCGGAATACCGTTTTGACGCACTTCAAAATGCACGTGCGGACCTGTAGAAAGACCTGCGCCTGGCTGACCGGGCTGACCGCCTGAATACCCAATAATTTCTCCGCGCTCAACATACGTGTCTGCTTTTGCCACAAAACGCGAAAGATGTGCGTACACGGTTGCAATGCCGCCCGGATGCACAATCATCAAATAATTACCGTATTGCGTTCCGCGCTTGTTCCACGCCACGTAACCACCTGCTGCTGCGCGTACGGGCGTTCCTACGCCTGTTGGCACGTCCACGCCTGGATGTTCAAAAAACTTGCGAAACGGATAGGTTCTGTCGTGAAAATGCGCAGAGATCCCACGAAGGACTGGGCATGGCCAATTTAATAAAATATCGCCGCGGGCAAGCGCATCGTCTAACGAGTTGAGTTTTTCTTTGAGCTGATCGCGAATGTTTTGAATATCATCTCCTACGGTTTGCTGTTCCTGACGTAATTCATACACAATGCGCTGGAATTCTTCTTCTTTGCTTTGCGTGAGACTCACGAGCGATGTTTTTGCTGCGCGATCACGCTCAAGTGCTTGTTGTTCTTTTTCTAATTCTTGTTTGCGCGTCTGCAAATCTGCGCGTTGTTTTTCGACATCTTGTTTTTCTTTTTCCAGCTCTATTTTGCTTTCTTTTATACTCTTGGTGGCATCAGCTAATTCGCGCTCAATCGTCTTGAGTTCTTCCATGCGCGTAAAAAACTCTGAGAGCGACGAGCGCGCTAAAATAATATCAAGCAACGTAACCGCATCCGCTTGTTCCATTTGCCGAATATATTCTCCGAGCGATTCTTCTCGTCGTGCGATCACGCCTTCTTGCCACACGATCTTTTTTCCTAGTTCTTGAATTTGAAGATTAGCAATCGTCACTTGTTCTTTGGCGCGCGCAACGCCTAGCTGTTTTTCTCCAATTCTGTTTTCAAGTAAGGCGACTTGATTTTGTAATGTGGCTACGGCTTTTTCTTGCTCTGCGATTTTTGATTTGTATTTCTTAATCATGCCATCCAATTCTTGGACATGACCCTCTTTTTCCTTCACGGTTGAATTCAGTGCATCGATTTCTTGCTTAATGCCACTGTCCTGGTTTGAATCTGGCAAAACCGCATCTCCCGCTGCGGCAAACGCTAAAAACGGCCATGCGATCGTGATGATCGAGGTGACCATGAGAGTCTTTCGCCATCCTCCTATCATTTGTTTGTATTATGCCAAACAAGTAAGGGCTTCGTCGATATGCTGGAGCGATTCTTTTTTTCCGTACACGTAGAGCAGTTCAAATGGACTTGGCGAAGTTGGGCGACCAGACAGCGCCACGCGCAATGGCCAGAGCACAGATCCATTGTCCCATCCTTGCTCTTTGACCCACGCACGCACATCAATTTCAAGTTCTGCGACAGTAAATGCGCTATCTTCTCTTTCATTGATCCAGCTGCGGAGGGCTGTGAGCTTTTCTTTTGCATCTTCTTTGGTTTGTTTTTTCCAGACCAGTGCTTCGGCACTTGGAGCAGGAACATCGAAAAACTCTTGCACGGATTCTGGCACTTGTTGCAAGGTGGTGATGCGCAGTTTTGCGATCAAGGCAGCGCGCATTTGTTTTTCATCCATTCCCTCTTTTAACCAGCCTTGTTCAACACACATCTTTAAAAACGCCTCGTCTGCCATGGCGCGAATATATTGCTCATTCAACCAATCTAATTTTTCCGTGTTAAAGATGGCGCCTGCTTTGTTGACCTTGGTGAGATCAAACGCGCTGATTAATTCTTCACGTGTAAAAATTTCACGATCCCCTGTTGTGTTCCAACCGAGCAAGGCCAAGAAGTTGATGAGCGCGTCTGGCACATAGCCTTTTTTGAGATAGTCCTCTGCCGCAACATCGCCTTGGCGTTTGGAGAGTTTGGAGCGATCTGCATTCAAGAGAAGCGGAAGGTGCGCATAGCTTGGCGCTTCCCATCCAAAAGCCTGAAAAATAAAGAGATGCTTTGGCAAACTCGACAGCCATTCTTCTCCACGAATCACGTGTGTGATCTCCATATCATGGTCATCGCATGTGGCAGCCAAGTGATACGTTGGAAAACCATCGGATTTGATGAGAACTTGATCATCCACTTGAGCCCATGGAATTTCTACGCGACCACGGATCATATCTTCGCAGATCGCGAGCCCTTCGGTTGGGACTTTCAGACGAATGACATGCGCTTCGTTTGCTTCTAATTTTTGCGCGACTTCTTCTTTGGAAAGTGAGCGACAATGACGGTCATACATCATGGGCTGTTTGAGCGCTTTCTGCTGTTCCCCTATCTGCTCAAGCCGCTCCTTAGAACAAAAACAATAATACGCATGATCTTGCTCGATCAGTGTTTGCGCATAAGCCAAGTGTTTATCTTTACGTGCAGACTGGAGATAAGGCGCGTGCGGACCTTCGTCGATCACCTTGCCATTTTCTACGCAAATACCCTCATCTGGCGTGAGACCTGTTTTTACGAGTGTTTGATAGAGATTTTCAATAGCCCCGTCGACCAGACGTGTGCGGTCCGTATCTTCCACACGCAAAATAAATACGCCTTTATGATGGCGCGCAAATAGCCAGTTATACAAAGCAGAGCGAACACCGCCAATATGCAAAAATCCGGTTGGACTCGGCGCAAAACGAACACGAACCGGTTTTGAAGTTGTTTCCATAATGGTTTTTATCCTAACTGGAATGGATAAATCTGTCATCTACACCTTGGATTTGAACGAAAAGAGGTCTAGGAGAAAGAGGATGGGAAAGACAATCACCGCGTCCCAGATGCGATGAAAACGTTTTGGCTGAAGCCAGAGACGCCAGAGCCATTCGAGTCCGATCACACGCATCCAATGCGGAGCACGCGGTAAGGCACCAGCCCAAACATCGAACGTGCCACCTACGCCCACGATCACGCGCAAGGTTGGAAAATCTTTTATATGTTCTGCAATCCACTGTTCTTGTTTTGGATGGCCAAGACCGACAAGAAGCACTTGCGGATCAAACATAACCATGCGATGACGCGCTTCTTCCATATGCGCATCTTCTCTGCCGTCTGCGCCTACTGTGCCTCCTGCCTCAGCTAAAATTTGAATGTTTGAAAATTGCTTGCGAAATCGCTCTGCAGAAACGCTTGCCATACCAGCTCCGCTTCCGATCAATCCAATACGCCAAGATCGTTGCGCTCCCCAGGCAATGAGGCGTTCGGCTAAATCGATTCCTGGCACACGCTTTACGCGATCACCAATCAACCGCAACATAGCGGCTAAACCAAATCCATCCACCATCAGCAAATTCGCGCGCTTAATGGTTTCGCGATAGACCTTATTTCTGCGTGCTTCTAATAAAATTTCTGGATTGGCTGTGACAATCCAAACAGCATGATCAGTCGCTTCGATCTGATGCTCTGCTTGTTCAATGGAGATTCCGTGCAGGGGAACCCCGAAAACCCGTGGTTCCATGTAAAAGGATTATAACTCGTTTTTGTCTGAAGGGATGCGTGTTTGATCCCCAGGCGTTGGTTTTGATCGGCGTTTGAGCACCAAGCGTTCACGGGCGAGTTCGCGCTGTAAGCCCGCAGCTGCTTGCGAAAAGGACACATCGTCTGCTGACGCGGCTTTTTGCATGACTTCTTTGGCGCGCTCTTTTGCTTTTTCAATCACAGATAAATCTAATTCTTCGCCTGACTCAGCTGTATCGGCCAGCACGTTTACGGTTCCATCGATGTTCACGCGAATAAATCCACCAGAGACCGCAATTTCACGCTCCCCTTCTTTTGTTTTTACGCGGGCAATCCCAGGGACAAGAAGAGAAGCGAGAGCGGCATGACCTGGCAAAATCGTGACTTCTCCGTCTGCGGTTGGCAACGATAAAGACAACGCTTCCATTTTGAGGAGCGCGCGGTCTGGAGTTACCAACGTCAACTGCAAAGCCATAATTGATTATTTTTCCGCGGCTTTCACTTCATCAATCCCGCCCTTCATATAAAAGGACTGTTCTGGCTTGTCATCGTGTTTGCCTTCCAAGATTTCTTCAAATCCACGAATGGTTTCTTCCAAAGATACGTATTTTCCTGGATTGCCTGTGAAGACTTCTGCCACGTGGAATGGTTGGGAAAGGAATTTTTGCACTTTGCGCGCGCGAGCCACGGTGCGTCGGTCTTCTTCGGATAATTCTTCCATGCCCAAAATGGCGATAATATCTTGCAAATCTTTATAGCGTTGCAACACGAGCTGTACACCGCGCGCCACTTTGTAATGACGTTCGCCGACTAAGAGCGGATCCAAAATCGCGGAGCTGGAATCCAATGGATCCACAGCTGGATAAATACCCAACTCGGTTAATGCACGTGCCAACACCACAGTTGAGTCCAAGTGCGCAAAGGTTGTGGCAGGTGCTGGATCGGTTAAGTCATCGGCTGGCACATACACGGCTTGCACAGAGGTGATGGAACCATTTTTTGTTGAGGTGATACGTTCCTGCAGCGCACCCATTTCTGTGGCGAGGGTTGGTTGATATCCCACAGCAGATGGAATACGTCCAAGCAACGCAGAGACTTCAGAACCAGCTTGCGTAAAGCGGAAAATATTATCCACGAAGAGCAGCACATCTTGATGTTCTTCATCGCGGAAATATTCGGCCATGGCCAAACCAGACAAAGCCACACGCGCACGCGCTCCTGGCGGTTCATTCATTTGACCGAACACGAGCGCGGTTTTATCAGCCACGCCGGATTCATTCATTTCTGACCACAACGCAGCACCTTCACGCGTACGTTCTCCCACACCAGCGAACACAGAATAGCCTCCGTGCTCTGTGGCAATGTTGCGAATCAATTCCATGACAACCACGGTCTTGCCCACACCGGCTCCGCCGAATAGACCGACTTTTCCGCCTTTCATAAACGGACAAATCAAATCAATGACCTTGATACCGGTTTCCAAGATTTCTACTTTGGTTGCCTGATCTTCAAATTTTGGCGCTGGACGATGAATTGGATAGCGCTTTTTTGTTTTTATTTCTTTATCCGTATCCAATGCCTTGCCTGTTACATTAAACATGTGTCCCAGAGTTTCCAAACCCACAGGAACGGAAATAGGACCGCCCGTATCTTTCACGGCCATACCGCGCACGAGCCCATCGGTTGATGACATGGCAATGGTGCGGACCTGGCCACCAGATAGATGTTGTTCGACTTCGAGCGTCAAATCGCCGTCTTTTCGCGGGACGATCAACGCGTTCAGCAAGCCCGGAACTTTTCCATCAAACGTTACGTCTACCACCGGACCGATCACTTGTGTGATCCGCCCTTCTGCGACGACTAGTTCTTTTTCATTTGCTTGTTTCATAGACATACATGGTTGTTGATTATTCGAGGGCTGCTTTGCCAGCAGAGATTTCTGAAATTTCTCGCGTGATAAAGGCTTGACGCGCGCGATTTAAGGCAAGGGTGAGCGCATCCAACATTTCACTTGCTGCGTCTCCGGCACTGCGCATAGCCATCATACGTGCGCTCTGTTCTGATGCGGCTGATTCGAGAAAGGCCTGATAGAGCTGGACTTCCACCATGCGGGGCAAGAGCTTTTCCATGACCGCATCTCCGGTTGGCTCAAACAATTCATCTGATTCTTCTCGTGTCTCCCCTTCTTGCTCTTCCTCTTCGATGACTTCCGCTTTGATGGTTTCGCGAGAAAGCTCTGTTTCTGGCGTGATGGGAAGGAGCTGATGAATGGTTGGAATTTGCGAGAGCGCGCTTTTGTAATCTGTGTACGCAACAAAGATTCGATCGATCCTTCCGCTGACAAACTCTTGTGCAATCATCTCTGCGACAGGGCGCGTGCGATCAAAGGACGGCGCATTTGAAATGGAATCGAACGCAGCCATGATCTCAAACCCGCCTCTTCGTACGCCCGCTTCTGCGCGATGTCCGACCGTGATCATCTTGATCGTGTCTGTTGGCCGACCTCGCACAAACTCCATGGTCTTTTTTACGAGCTGGCTATTAAATCCTCCGCACAACCCGCGATCTGAAGCGAGAATGACCACAAGCGACGTTAGGGGCTTTCCGGCGACTCCCTGTTGCCGTCCGAGCAAATACGCGTACCGACGCGGATCTAATCGCTTACGTAACTCATGCGTCATCTGTTTGATGAGCTCGGCGTATGGACGCGCATTTAACGTCAGTTGTGTCGCGCGACGCATTTTGGACGCAGCCACCAGCTCCATGGCTTTCATAATTTTGCCCGTGGAGCGAATGGATTTAATGCGTCGTTTAACGACACGCGTAGAAACAGCCATAACAATTTATGCTTGGTTAAACTCGCGATTCCAATCTTCTAACGCATCTTTTAAGCCTGCTTCAATATCTGGTTCTAAGGTTTTCTTTTCGCGCAACGCTCCCATGGTTTTTGCGGCGTGCATATCTAAATAGGCATGCAATCCCTCTTCCCATGTGCGCACCTTTTCCAAAACAATTCCATCTACAAAGCCCTTGGTCGCGGCATACAACACCGCAACCTGGTGCTCCATGCTCATGGGTTGATACTGTCCTTGTTTCAAAATTTCAACTAATCGGCGTCCGCGATCAATTTGCTTTTTTGTTGCTTCATCCAAATCAGATGCAAATTGCGAAAAGGCTTCCAACTCGCGGAATTGCGCCAAGTCCAAACGCAAAGGACCTGCCACTTTTTTCATGGCTTTGGTTTGCGCAGCGCCTCCCACACGTGACACAGACAAACCCACGTTCAAGGCTGGACGAATACCGCGATAGAACAAGTCGCTTTCCAAAAAGATTTGACCATCTGTAATGGAAATGACGTTGGTTGGAATGTAGGCAGAAAGATCGCCGGCTTGCGTTTCGATGATTGGGAGCGCTGTGATAGAACCGCCTCCAAATGTTTTGTTCACACGCGCAGAACGCTCCAACAAACGAGAGTGGAGATAAAACACATCACCTGGATAGGCTTCGCGTCCTGGTGGACGGCGAAGCAAAAGCGACACTTCACGATAGGCCCACGCGTGCTTGGATAGATCGTCGTACACCACGAGCACATCCTGGCCCTTGTCCATAAAATATTCTCCAAACGCACATCCGGCATACGGCGCAATGTATTGGAGGGATGCTGGATCTGATGCGGTAGCCACGACCACAATCGTGTATTCCATGGCACCCGTTTCTTCGAGTTTTGCCACGAGCTTGGCGACCTTGGAGGCCTTTTGACCAATGGCCACGTAAATACAAATCACGCCCGTTCCTTTTTGGTTGATGATGGTGTCGATCGCAATGGCTGTTTTTCCTGTTTGACGATCGCCAATAATGAGCTCGCGCTGGCCTCGGCCAATCGGAATCATGGCGTCGACCGCTTTAATACCTGTCATGAGTGGAACGCTGACCGCTTCACGCGACATCACACCAGATGCGACTTTTTCGACCGGATATTCTTGTGTGGATTTGATTGGGCCTTTGCCATCCAATGGAATGCCCAATGGATTCACGACACGGCCAACAATCGCCTGACCAACTGGAACAGACAATAACTTGCCTGTGCCACGCACGGTCTCGCCGGCAGACACCTTATCCATGCCTGACATTAAAATACTTCCTACGTGATCTTCTTCCAGGTTCAGCGCAACGCCAACAGCCCCGCTTTCAAACGCGAGCATTTCCATGCTTTGCGCATTGCGAAGACCAGCGATTTTGGCAATGCCATCGCCTACCTCCATCACATGTCCGACTTCGGACTGCTCAGGAGCCGAGGAAAATTCTCGGATCTGCTGACGCAAAGCCGCAACGATTTCGTGTGCGGGCGTCACATTTACTTTGTTCGTGTCTGCCATAGTAGTTGGATAATCAAGCTTTCAAAAATTGAGCAAGTCGATCGAGCCGTCCGCGGATGGTGGCATCAAACTGCCAGTCCCCTGCGCTAAAGCACAGGCCTCCAATCATAGACGGATCGATTTTTTCTGTGAGCGTAATGTGCATTCCCCACTTTTTCTCTAAGGTCGCTTCTATCCGTTTGCGTTCCCCTGGATGTAATGGAATAGGTGTTGTGACCAAGACGTCGCGCGCGATAGACAGCCTGCGGCGCGTGGCTTTGATGCGATGAATAAAGGCTTCGATCTCTCCGAGTTGCTGTTCGCGCAGAAGGATCATGAGCGTGCGCGAGACCGGAAGGGACAATCGCTCTTTGATCAAGCCTTCTAACGTGGCCAAGCGTGTTTCCAAGGTTCCTGTGGCATGGACCAGTCGATCGCGCGTTCCTGCATCTTCTTTGAGCAAATGCGCGACGGCCTCCAATTCCACGACCGCATGATCTTGTGCCTCCATGGTCTGAAGCTCGATTAAGAGCGCTTCAGCCAAGGCGTCTAAAAATCGTGGGCCCTTCATACGGTTTCTTTTTCAATTGCATCCAGTGCTTCTTCAATAAGTTTCTTTTGTGCGTCTGGGCTCACGGTTTTTCCGGTAATCTTTTCTGTGGCAAGCGAGACCAAGTCCGCGACTTCATGACGAATGGCTTTGACCAGAAGTTCTTTGTCGCGCTTGAGCCGTCCGCGCGCGTCTTCCAATTGACGCTCTAGTTCTACTTTTGTGGCTGCGACAACGTTCTGTTTTTCTTCTTCGGCTTTGCCACGCGCTTCTTCGACAATGCCGCGTGCTTCTTTTCGCGCTGCAGCAAGCAGAGTCTTTTTCTGTTCTTCGGCTTCAGCCAATTCTTTTTTGGCGCGATCCGCATTGGTCAATCCTTCATTGATCTTTTTGGCGCGTTTATCCATGACGCTTCCAAGCGGTCGAAAGACGAACCGCCAGACCACAAACACCACCAACGCAAAGTTGATGAGCTGGGCAAGGAAGAGTTTTCCATTAATGCCCAATGCGGCGATAACGCCGGTAGATGCGACTTCAGTCATAGATGATTCTGGGACGGAGACGACCACGTCATCTCCGCGACCACGATCATTTACAAGGTGAACACGACGACCAACGCGTAAATAGCGATGGCTTCGGCGAATGCTGCACCGAGCAACATTGGCACGAACAAACGATCAGAGGCTTCTGGGTTGCGGCCAATGGCTTCCATAGCCTTTGCCACGATCTTGCCGATAGCGAGAGCTGGCGCAAAGCCACCGATCGCAATCGTCAAACCTTTGATCAAAACGCGGATGCTTTCTGCGTCCATAGGTTCAGGACGTTCGGACGACGGGGAAAGGGTTTTTCACGTCGCTTTACGTCACGATTAAGGATGAATGTGGCGCTCTCCCTTTTGCAAGAGAAAGCCCCTGCTCATTCCTAATGCGCAGTCGCTACCTGTCCTTCGTGAGCTTCTTCTTTCTTATGCTCCCCGTGTGGTGGCATGGTGAGAACGGTCATGTACACCAAGGTGAGCAACGAGAAGACCGTGGCTTGCACAATGCCCACAATGAGTTCGAGCGCTATAAACGGAAGCGGTAAAAAGAATGCTAACAATGAGGCCATCACGGTCATCAAGACTTCACCGGCAAACACATTGCCAAATAAACGCAAAGACAAAGACAAGACTTTGGCGAGTTCTCCGACCAGCTCGATCAGACCTACGACAAACTCAATTAAGGCTACCAACCAACCAATCGGGTTGAGCTTTGTGAACGCGCTGAAGATTTTTTTGATCTGAAAGAATTTATTGAGATGTATCCATCCTCCCAAGGAAAACGCACCAACCATGTGTGCGGTCACCACTGAAACCAAGGCCATGGCGAGGGTCAGATTTAGATCGCTGGTCGCTGGACGGAACAATGGAACCAATTCCATGGCGCCGTGGATTTCTTCCCAAACGCCGATCGAGCCGGTCCCTGGAAAAAGGCCAAGCCAGTTTGATAATAAAATAAAGAAGAACAGCGTGCCGACCAATGGCAAGAACTTTTTGGATTTTTCGCGGTCGCGCGTGACTTGATCAAAATAACCCAGCACCCATTCAATCGTGGCTTCCACGAAATTTTGAATGCGGCCGGGTTTCATTTTTACGGAAAAGCGAACAATCAATCCAATGATTACCAAAATCCCTAACGCGACGGTCGCGTTTACCTGTGCATTTGTTACCGGAAAGGATCCGATATGAAACACCGTCTCAGCGGCGATAGGAACATTCACCATGTGATTTTAAGATTTGTTTTTTGGCTGTTTAAGTAAGGCGGACAATTTCTTGGCTTTGCGCGTCATGAGGAAGAGAACAATACCGAGCGACAGGAAAAGCCCAATGACCGAGAACCACGGCGCTGTGTTCCAACGCGTATCCAGCCAACGGCCTCCGAGTGCAAGCAGGATGGTTGGAACCGCAATCGCGATCAACACTTCCCACACAAATCCGAGGGCTGCCATGGCTCCAACGGCTTTATTTTCCGTTGTTTTTGCCAGCTTTTCGGATTCATCACTCATAAAAGGCGCCCTTAT
>CAYUCD010000015.1:0-12368 GCA_964443265.1 uncultured Gammaproteobacteria bacterium
TCCACACTTCGCCAAGGCTTCGTGTGGCCTATGGCCAGGAAATAGATCGTTGGGCCAGCTTAGCTCAGTTGGTAGAGCAATGCTTTCGTAAAGCAGAGGTCCCGGGTTCGAATCCTGGAGTTGGCTCCATAAAGAAAAAACACCCGATTGGGTGTTTTTCTTTATCTTGACCCTGATCGTTTGGCTTAAAGGCCCGCCTTTTTAGCGAAGTCCTCAGCCTCATCCCGATGCCCTGCTTTTACAAAAAGATCGTATACTTCTCGTTCTCTACCTAACTTTTTAGCAAGCTCACTAATGCTGTTAATTAAAAATGCTTCTTTATCGTCTCCAAGCCTCTCTCTTGCCATGCTAAAATAAGGATAATTAATGTTATTTAAAAGAGAGGATAGCTGGTGCATGTAGACATCAAACACTTTTTCTTGTCCAAGCACCCCCATTTTTTTTGATGTTCTCTCTAGGAGTTCCTGCACTTGTCGTGACGTAGTTGGACTATCAAAGCCTTTAACAACGCCTTCAAATATCTTTGCCAAAAAGGAATCTCCCTCTTGACCTATTTTTCGCGCCAATGCTTCGGCTGGAAAAAAGGCCTCTATCTTCATATAGTGCTCCAGAACCTGCAGCTGCGCTTCCTTGCCCATTTTTTCTGCTAGTTTTTCCGCATGGCTTTGACCCTTTTTTATCATGATCTCATTCCTATAACCCATACCAGCATCAATATAGGTCATATATCCATCAAGGATCGCTGGAAAATATTGCTTTCCTTCCTCACCCATCTTTTCTGCTAGTTTTTCCGCACGAGCTATTTGGTCCAATTCCGCATGCTTGAGATAAAACTGGCCGAATACATGCGCAAACTTTTTATCCCGAAGATCTTCTTCCTTCGTTTTTGGATTAAGATAGGCTAAGAGAATCTTAGATAAATACTTCTTTCCTTCCTCGCCCATCTTATCTGCTAATTTTTCTGCTTCGTCACTGCAAACGGTAATATATTTAATGTACGTTTTTAAAATACGTGGGAGATACTTCTTTCCTTCCTCGCCCATCTTATCTGCTAATTTTTCTGCTTCCGCCGGAAAATCATCCAAGCAGGACACTAAAATTTCAGGGAAAAAAGCCTCTCCTTCTTTACCCATCTTTTGAGCCTGGTCTGCAGCATGCCGCCACTTCTTATCCTTGATAAACTCGGACAATATTTTCAATCGTGCCGCTTTATCTACTTCTTTCGTCGTTCCATCCATGATGTCCGCTTTGGCGCCGTCCTTTGCCTCTTGGGTTAACTTTGTGGGATCTTTTTCGCTCATAAGTAGGATGTATAATCTGTGCAAATAATAACACGTTTCTAGGTATCCTTGAATACATCAAACACCCGATTGGGTGTTTTTCTTTTTTTATTCTTCTTTTGCTGAAGCGACTCCGCTTGCGACCAGTGCGGCAAAGTGATTTGGCTTTTTCTGTTTTAAATATTCGAGAATCTTTCCGCGCACATATCCGGTTGGAATACCGTGCTCTTCGGCGAACGCCTTAATTTGTTCTTCAGCCATTTTTGTTTCTGCTTCTGTTTCTACGCCGAGTTCAATCTCAAACAATCCATAATCAAATCCATCTTCTGCGGTGACATGATCCACATCGATTTTGAATGAACCATGCTCATATGTCTCGCGATGCGTGACCAGAACACAACATGGCACATACCCTGCAAGCTGGACTGACTCTTCAAACGAAGGCGCCTCTGGCATGTGCAATTCTTTTGCGATCTCCTCTTCTGTTTCCAACTCGTTATACACGGTTGATCCTTTTTCTGATCGATCGTGAGCGTGTAATGGCACTTTAAGTTCCCAGCGATCTCCCCGCTTGCGTAACCAAAAATCATGCGTGGTTAATTCAAAGGCTGGCGTATCGTAATACGCATCTGTAAAGGTTTTCTCTTTGATCTTTTTTGCAGATTGCTTGATCCAAGCCTCGGTCGTTTCGGTCCGAGGAAATTTTCGTTCTACTTCGATCATACCCGCTATTTAATCAACACCTTCGCCCCTTTTAACAAATTTTGTAAATCTGTATTTAAATCTTTTTTCGTTGTTGACGCGACCGTGGCGAGCGAGTCCTCAATAAAGGCTGGACGCACCACATACTTTTTAAACAGATCAACATTCCATCCCATTTCGTTTTTTAAGAATCCTTCGAATACTTCTGGAGTTGTCGTTGTTCCCATGCCCGCAACAATTTGTTGATAGGATCGATCCACGTCTATGGGCGTAACCACGATCTTTTCTCGATCAGCCAACATCTCTACGGCCACACGACGGATCGTGCGCTCTGCAACCCCTGCCCGAACCTCTGCGGTCATTTCCTGTGACAAGCCTTGAGCGCGTGCTCCAGCGCCCTGTAAAAAAGCCTGCTCTGCTTTTAGGTCCTCTAGATATGTAGCGAGCGAGACACCCTTGTCTCCAACGGTGATTGCTGGCAGATGTAATGCCCACGCCACACCTCTTGCCACAGTTCCATCCCATCCTTTTCGATAAATGCCAAATACTTCGATTCCAACAAACGCCACAATTCCAACGACCACAGCGCATCCGCCGATGATCAACCATTGTCCTGTTTTATTCAACATAGATTTTTAAGATGGATGAAGGAAAAAATAACGAAACCACTTTTGCACATTTGATTCGGTTGACTCTTTTGGAGCGGGCGCTCCTTCAGCAGAGCTTTCTGAAGAAGGGTCAAATCCGCGAAACACCATGACGCGTTCGCCAGGTTTTTTCAAGTCCAATCGTAAACGCGCCTCTTTATCAAGGTTTTCTACGGTTCCAAACTGCTGGATCGTATCAAGCAACCGAATCTTCTTTCCTTCTAAGGCCTCTACTTGTTTTTGCAATCCTGAAATTTCTTCATCCGCCTTCCACTGACGGAAGGTTTCACGGCCTGCAGAAATACCTGTCAAAATCAAAAGCATCGCGCTTCCTGCGATGAGTAAGTGAAATCGGATCGTTCGCCAGATCTCTTTCCCTCCTCGTTCTGGCTGACTCATGCCGTGGGAGGCTGATTAATGCGACTTTGCAGCAATGCCTCTACAGCTGCAACGGTTTCTGCATCTGCTTGATCTAAGAGCTCTGCGATGCGCGCAATGGGCGGAGCAGCCTGTTCGGATCCGATGGGTAGTTGCCATGCACGCTTTTCTCGTACTTCGTTGATCAGTGATTGCACTTTATCTGGACGTGGAACACAGGAAACAAACACATCTTCTGCCTCTGCTTGCGGAGATGTGCGAATCGTCATGGTACCGATGGCAAGCACTGTTTCCCAAATCCCGTTTCTACGCCAGCCCACCTCTTGCACAAAATGTAATGGCGTTTCTACCACAGATCGTTTCCATACGCCTTGTTGCCGCACCTGACATAATCGATGTGAGGTTATGACAAGAACAGTGGAATCCCACATAAAAAATGCGCGGATCGCGAGCAAAATGCCGATCCCTTCCATGAAAGCGAAAATAATGACTCCAACTGATTTCCATTGATCTGCAAAAAATAGAAAGAAAAATGGAAGAACTATGCAAAGACCTGCGAGCACGAGACGTGGAGCTAGCGTGATCGCGTGACGTCGCAGAATCTTATAAATGCGCTCATTAGGCTTGAGGGCGAGAGCCGTGGCGAGATTGACCATACCCCCTATGATACCAGACTAGCGAGGTTTCGCGAGAGCTGTTCGAATAGCCTCTTTTGCGACCTCTGCCTCATTCCAAGGAATTTTTCTCCCCTGCTCTAAACACATCCACGGTTCACAGCCTTTTCCGGTCATCAGCACCAAATCTCCTGGTTCAGCCAATTGCATGGCTTTAAAAATTGCTTCACGACGATCTTGAATTTCAAATAAGGTTTTGCCATCTTCTTTTCCTGCTTCGCGCGCGCCATCAGCCACGCGGTGGATAATTTCCATTGGATCATCGTCGTATGGATCTTCGTTTGTGGCGATCACAACATCAGACCGTTCTCCGGCCATGCGTCCGAGAATCGCTCTGCGCGCGCGATCGCGTCCGCCTCCACAAGAACCCAGAACATGAATCATCTTTTTTGTTGGAATGAGTTTGAGCGCCTCGTATAATCGCTTGAGGGATTCTGGCTCTGGCGCATAATCCACGATCACATTCCAAGGCTGCCCTGCATCTATTTTTTCAAATCGCCCTGGTACACGTACCTCTTTGATCTTTGCAATGGCTTTTTCGAGATCAATCCCAACCCAATCGCACGTCGCGAGAACGGCAAGCGCATTTTCCACGTTATAGCTTCCTGGCAATGACAATGTGACAGGAATGCTGTTTACCACAAACGAGGAACCCTCTGCATTGAGAACGATCTCCTCTGCAGTCATGCCCGCACGGCCAGATACGCTATACCAGCGCACATCTTCTAATCCTGGCACAGAGGCAAAATAATCTGCATGTTCGCTATCCGCATTTAAAATCGCGGTTCGATGAATCGGGCGATCTGCTACCATTTTTGGTGCGCGTGTTGCCACATGTTCAAACAACATGCGCTTTGCGGCTTTATATTTTTCAAATCCTCCATGTGCTTCGATATGCTCTGGTGTGAGATTCGTAAACACGGCCGCATCATACGCCACGCCTTTGTGTCGATATTGGATCAATCCCTGCGAAGATGTTTCGATCACTGCATACCGACATCCGGCTCGAACCATGGCCTTGAGCATGCGCTGTAAAAAAAACCGACCTGGCATGGTCATCTTGGTTTTATTCATCCATTCTTTTTGTCCCACCTTTAAAAGAGCGGATGAGGTGCACCCCGTTGGAAAACCACTTGCCTCTAATGCTTTCGCGAGAAGGTAGGCTGTGGTTGTTTTTCCATTCGTCCCCGTAACGCCAATCACGATCATTTTTTTTGAAGGATGGCCATACCACGCTCCTGCAATATACGCTAAACACAAATGATAGAACGTCAATAACGGACGCGGAATAAACCTCTTAATAGCGTGTATCATGGCCCCACTGTACCTGTTTTACAGGCCGTAGGTCAAAAAAGATACGATCGCAAAGACGATCGCGAGTGTCAGTGTCCCAACGGCAAATGGGACGAATAATTGGAACCCGAGTAATTTTGCAATTAAGAGTAGCCCAACGCCTGTCACCTGCAATATCATTTTTAATTTTCCGTATTCATTTGCAGAACTGATCACATGCGTTCGACGACGACGAATAAAGGCGCCCAAGACGATCAATAGTTCCATGAGAATAATCACGGCTGCAAAAGCGATATTCACTTCTTCCGCAACAAAGACTACGACGGTTGAGCCAATCAAAAGCTTGTCCGCAACCGGATCTGCCACCGTCCCCCACATGGTGATTTGTTTGCGCGTCCTCGCTAAGGAGCCATCAATCGCATCTGTAAACGCGGCAAGTAAAAAAATAGCTAATGCCCATGGCCAAATCTTTAGCCAAAATAACGTCAAAACACACGGGATTAAAATAAATCGAATGATGGTGAAATGGTTTGGCGTCATCCAACGCGGAACAAGATGCAATAATGTCGCCGCCATGAGCTTATCATGAGGAAAGAGCCGGATGTTTTCATTTGTCATCAACATACCAACACGTCTAGCATACGCCCAACCCGATTCTCGGACAACTTATAGGGATGGAATGACCACGGCGAGCACATCTCCCTCGATTGCCTTTATCACTTGGCGATACTTGGTAATATAGCCAATTGTTTCGGTTCTTAAACTATTATTTTTGAGATACGCTAACTCATTTATCACTTTTCCATCTTCCGCTTTTTTATTAGCGAGCGTTGTTTTGAGCTGCTTGGCAATGGTCGCTGTTTTGGCTGCTTTTATTTTTTTCTGCGTGCTTTTAATTTCTGCTGTTAATGTTTTGTGCTGCGCCTCTAGTTTTGCCACGCGCAATTTCCAATCTCCATTCCATAAATCATCCCATAGGGCCATTGCTTTTCCGACGCGCGAGGTGCCTCCGTTATAGGCAGCTGTCATGTATTCTCGCACACGGCTACGCTCTTCTGCGAGAAGATATCGTCCGCGCACATCACTTGGCATGGAAGCGAGAATATCGTCTAAATAGGCTACTTCCGCAACAATGGCGTTTGGGATGTTTCTCATGCCAGCCTCAAAATCCGGAATGAGTTCTAGCTCTGGATGCCGCTTCACCATGGTTTTATATGTGGAGGGAATGAATTGCGCGATCCCAAGCGCACTTGCTGTTGATTTTGCGTAACTAAATGCTGTGTTTTCGTTTGTTCCTATGGTCACGAAAAATCGGTCCATAGTTCCTCGTAAATTTCTTGTAATAGAGCTTTCGTCTGTATGCTCAATCACGGTAATTGCTTTTGCTAAACTTGGATCAATCACATCTGCTAAGAGCCTATCTGGAAATGCCCAGGAACGTACATTCTTTGTTCGTAAATCTTGAAACGCAAGATCTACCACTGCATCAAGCGTTTGCCTTCCCCATGCGATCATTTCTGGCGTTGCGAGCTCTGGGCTATAGGGCGTATACACGGTCGGAATCACGGTGTACTGCTTCTTCTTTTTTGTGATCACCTTTTCTATGTAGATTGGATAGTTAATCGCGACCACGATTTTTCGCGATCCATCCATGACTTTATAGGTAGAGTTTATTCCATTTGTTACAGGAATAGTGATGCGCGGACCTCCGTTCTTTATTTTGATCTTGGTGCCGTTTTTTGAAATATCAACTGTGGAGAGTTGGTCTGTATCTGGATCCCAAAGCTTGAGACGCACTTCTCGCCACCCACTATCACTTGTGAGCACCGTCTTCTTTTTAATAGCATCAATATCTACTTGTAGCTCTGCTTTTGCTTTTGCGATTGCTTCTCTAAGCGGGAATGTTCCAATGATGGGCGGCAAAGCCGATACAGGTGCTGTGGAGGTGGCGATAACGATTTGCACGGGCACTTCTGGCTCTCCTCGCAACACCCGAAGCATTCCCTCGTACGTTGCTGTTGTTTTTCCTGTTTCTGGATGATAAAAACGGCCATCCCCCATTTGGAGAATCGTTGGTTCTTTTACTTCTTCCGTTGCTGTACTTGTTGTAGCTGCTTCTGTGCCTGGTATTACTACTTCTGCATTTGCTTGCGTTATGCCAAAAAAACAAAAACAAGAGCAGACAACGCAAAAAAGAACTGTTTTCTTCATAAGATATAGAGTACGGGCTGGGCAGAGCCCTGTCCAGAACTATTCTACCGACTTTATGAAAAAATGTTTCACTCTGACTCTGTGGGCGGTTGGCGCTCGATCAGCTGAAGTGCTTTTCGCAACAAACGCTCTAAATTTTTATACCCACTTGTTTCTAAGACTTTTTCTTTTGGTACCCAACACGAATCCCAAATTCCTTCTTCGCCGGTTAAAATAGCCTCAGCTTTTTCTTCTGCTTCAAATAAAAAGAAGTGCACATGTTTTTCGATCAGTTTCCCTTCTTGCGTGAATCGAAATGCTGTTTTGCCAAGCGGTGCCCAATAGCGAAGATTCTCTAATCCCACTTCTTCTCGAATCTCACGCACAGCCGTATCGAGCAAGGTTTCGCCTGGCTCTTGATGCCCTTTTGGCAATGTCCATTTTCCGCCTTCTCCTTCGCCGTGTTTGATAAAGAAAAACTCAACCGCTCCTTTACGACGCCGAAAAATAACGCCACCCGCGCTTACTTCTAAGGACGCTTCCTTGGGCTCAAGGTGCGATGGCCGTTGAGGTCGCTGCCCCTTTGGGCGCCCCGCCCAAGAGGGCGACGGCCCGGTCGAGTTGTGGGTCACGATCTGCTTCATAATCTTCAGGCGTCCGATCCACCACGATTTCTGGATCCAGACCTGTTTTATTAATCGTTCGTTCTTTTGGCGTGAGCCATTCTGCTATCGTAATCTTTACACCAGAACCATCACTTAAATCTTGATACTCTTGAACAGATCCTTTTCCAAACGTCTTTTTTCCTACAACTTTTCCTTTGCCATAGTCCTGAATCGCTCCGGCCACAATTTCTGCGGCGCTCGCAGATCCTTCGTTCACCAAAACAATGGTGGGCATATTTGCGAGTCGTTTACGCCCTGTTCCTTTTAGTTCTTCGAAGATCTTGCCCTGACGACGTTCTTTGACAACAACCTGATCCCCTACCCACTCTCCAGCAATCACTAATGCTGTTTCCAAATAACCACCTGGATTGTTTCGCATATCCAAAATCACACCTTTTGCTTCTTTCTTTTGTACAAAATCAATCGCTTGGTTAAACAGGCCCTCTGTGTCTTGATTGAAATTTGTTAATTCAATGTACGCTATTTGATTTGGCAACATTTTCCATTTCACACTTTTCACTTGAATTTTTTCTCGCACAATCTCTACATCAAAAGCAGGTTTTTTCTGAGATGGACGAATGATGGATAACACCACCTTGGTACCTTTCGGGCCACGGATCAACGTAACAGCCTGTTCTGTGGTCATGCCCGTTGTTTCTTTTTTATCAATCTTTATGATCACGTCTCCAGACATCAGACCTGCACGTTCTGCAGGAGACTCTGGAAGCGGGGCTACGATTTGCAACAAATTATTCTTTAAACCGATTTCCGCTCCGATCCCATCAAACGTTCCAGCAAGCGATTGCTGAAACTCTGTTGCTAATTTTGGTTCAAAAAATGATGTGTAAGGATCTCCCAAGCTTGCGGCCAATCCTCCCATAGCTCCATAAAATAAACTCTTATCCTGGACAGGCTGTTCGTAGTATTTTTCTTTCAGCAGCTGCCAGAGATTCCAGAATTGTTTAAATTCTACATCTTTTGCGATCTCTTCCGGCATCTCCTTGCCCATGCCGATGACTTTTCCCGGCTCAACCGCTTCTGTTGCAGAAGCAGATGGTCCGTTCATTTTCCATCCGATTAAAAAGCCCAGAAGACCGACGATCAAGAGGGCCCCCACCCAAATCAGCACGCGCGCTTTGCGCGAGCGATCTTCGTAACGCATCAACACCGTGGTCATCATAGCGGGCAATTTATTTTATTATTTATTCTTCGCATTGAATTTCTGCTCCGACGGCACGTAAACGCTCTTCGAGCGCTTCATAGCCTCGATACACCATTTCTGCATCATAGATGGTTGTTTCTCCTTCTGCGGCTAATCCAGCCAAAACCATGGTGGCTCCTGCGCGCAAATCTAAACTGCGAATTTCTGTGCCTCGTAAGGTGGTTGGACCTGTGATAATTGCGCGATGCGGATCAGCGATCAGGGCATTTGCTCCCATTTTGACGAGCTCAGCAATATAGCCCATACGCGATTCAAATAATGGATCGTGGATGAGCGAAGTGCCATGACATTGTGTGGCAAGCAAACCAAATGGCGCCTGCAGATCTGTCGGAAAACCAGGATAGATCATGGTTTGAAGTTTAAATGCATCCATCCGACCCACACCTTGGACACGGAGGGTGTTTTTTCCGAGCTCATAGCGCACGCCTGCTTTTTTGAGGGCGTAGAGTAAGGCGTCCAAATGCGTAGGTTCAACCGGAGAAAGTGTGAGATCGCCATGCGTGACAGCTGCGGCCACAGCAAACGTTCCCACCTCAATCATGTCTGGCATGACGGTCCATACGGTTTTTGGCGCTTGGAGGGAGGCGACGCCTTCGATTTCTAATTCATGCGTTCCGATACCTTTTATTTTTGCTCCAGCCTTTTGTAGAAAGCGACACAGTTCTTGAACGTGCGGTTCTGCTGCGGCAAGACGGACCTGTGTTGTTCCTTTTGCGGTGACGGCGGCCATGATCAAATTTTCCGTGGCTGTGACGCTAAAACGCGTCATCACCCGACCCCCTTGTAGGGTCTTGGCTTCCATATAAAGACATCCATCTTTTTCTTCAACCGTAGCTCCGAGTCCCTGCAACGCCTCCATGTGCTCATCAATAGGACGATTGCCAATGGTACAACCTCCCGGTTCTGGAACGAGAATCTTTTTGAAACGCGCGAGCATCGGACCTAGTAATAAAATGGAGAAGCGCATGCTCTTCATTTTTTTGCGATCAATTTTTTCTGGATCAACGTTGTTGGTGGCAATCGATAACTCGTGCGGACCTGTCCAGGTTACGCGGGCACCCATCCCCTCTAAAATCTCTAACAACTTTAATACATCCGTGAGACGTGGCACGTTTTTAAATCGAGACTCTCCTTTGAGGAGAATGGTGGAGGCGATCAGCGGACCAATCGCATTTTTCGCTCCCATGATCGGCACGGTCCCGCGAAGGTGGTGACCACCTTGAATCAGCATGCGCATAAAGAAAATTTCAATATGAATAGGAGCGCGCAATGCGCGTTCCCTCCCTCTTGGTTTTTCAGCCTTTCATCGCCAAAAGTTCTGGTTCAGTGTATCCTTTCTTCATTCCTCTGTCGAGCAACATGCGATCCCATCGTCCCCCCTTCCACCACCGCATGCTGCCGTGGCTTTTCTTTTTCGTCTTCCTTGCCACGGCGCCTGTTCTTGTATTTTATACGGCTGGCTATCGCTAAAACGTAAAAAAAGGCCAATTTGAGCGCAATGGGACCCTGATTGTCGACTCGATCCCTAAGGCTTCCCAGGTCTCTATTGATGAACAAACGACCAATGAAGTGACCCCTGTTACCTTTCAAAATATCGTGCCTGGCTTGCATCGTGTTCGCGTGTCAAAAAATCAATATTTTCCCTGGGAAAAAATTCTCGAAATTCGAGCGGAACAGGTAACCTTCGCGAACCGTATTTGGTTGTGGAAACAGTCTTCTCCTTCACTCGTCTTGGCTGGCTCTTTTTTTCGCGCAACGGCTGATCCCCTTAACCAACGTCTTGCCCTGCTTTCAGAAACAACCAGTACGCCAGCACTCGCTTTTTGGTCACCGACTGCCGGGCTTTTGCCAAGCGCCCCCCTTACACGCGCAAAATCACAAGCGCTTACCCTGCGATGGCGAAATGATGGAGCCGCTGTTTTAATCAACGGCCAATCTCCCACAGACCCTGCGTGGTGGAGTCGGCCAGATGAAATCAAATCATTTGCAGACGTTCTTCCTCCTGGATCTTATCATTGGTCTGGAGATCTTTTGCTTGGATTTGATGCAAAAAATTCGTATCGCGTGGACACAAAAACAAAACTTCTCACCAAGACCCTCCTCGCGACGTCTGTGCTCGCCACATCGCAAAACCTCACACTGAAATCCACCACCTCCAGTCGTTTACTTGTGGATCGTTCTTTTCGCACACGGCTCCTTTCATTACCTGAAGGCGCTTGGATGTTTGCGGAATTAAAAAATCCGTTTGTTTTGCTTCGCGACCGTTTGCACTGGCTTGCTCTTGATCCTTCCAGCGAACCTCTTTCTGAACAAGTCACTGGCGATTATCCTCGTTGGTTTGGAGAACGTGAAGCGAGCGCCTTATTTCTCGCCAATGATCGAGAGGTTTGGCTTTGGCGTTTAGGTTCTGACCCTACCCTTCTCTGGCGCCAAAGCGATCCCATTAAACAAGTTGCATGGCATCGTAGCGGAACAGCTATTTTTATCGCTGATACAAAACATGTGTTTGCGCTTGAGCTTGATGATCGCAACGGCCGTACCACCACCTCTCTTGCCACTATGGATCGCGTGGATGACATCAGCGTTGTGAATCGCGCCCTCTATATTGTGGGGCAACAAGGAAAAGAACGCGGACTTTGGAAATTGGACATTGAGTAACAAAACAAGCGCTAGAGCGCTTGTTTGATTTTTTCTGCGAGAGCTTGGGCCTCTCCTTCTTTGTATTCCTTTCCTGGCCGGTGCCGCAATCCATCACCTACAAAGCGCGGAATAATGTGCATATGTACATGCGGAATCACTTGTCCGGCCACGGCTCCATCATTTTGTTCTAGATTAAACCCTTCAATGCCCAAGCTCGTTTTCATAGCTTTTGCTATTTTCTGGATGACGAGGATCCATTTTCCTAAGATAACGGGATCTGTATCAAGCAGACCTTCGCTATGTTGTTTGGGAACCACGAGCACATGCCCAAGATTCACGGGATGAATATCCAAGAAGGCGTAGACATCCGCATCTTCGTATACGGACGTGGATGGAATTTCCTTTTGAATGATTTTGCAAAAAAGACAGTCAGACATAGGTTTATTTTTTTGACCACAAGGCAACGATGAATAGACAAGGCGCGAGCCATTGAAAGGAAAAATAGGTTAGCACGCTCCCTGGAAAGAACCGTTCTGCGCAGAGCAATAATAAAAATAAGATACTGCCGGCAAGGGCGGTCTGTCGAATGAGGAGCTGAAAAAAAGCAGAGAGGCTCATAAACGTTTCCAGGCAAGAAAGAGTTCGCGTTTGAGCGTGCGCCACCATTCACCAGGACT
>CAYUCD010000016.1:0-12161 GCA_964443265.1 uncultured Gammaproteobacteria bacterium
AAAACGCAGTAAAAACCAAACAAGCAGCAAAAGAAAAAAGCTGGATAAAAACGTGTGATAATACTGCGTGTAGTGATAAAACGTATACGGATAAACCGCCATGAGCAACGCGCCGATCAATGCCGCACGCTTACCCACGAGTCGCTTTCCAACCGCATACACAAGCCACAACAAACCCACGACAATAATATTTTGAATAATGGCCTGCGCCCATCCATTACCAAGGCCAAACACCGCGTACACACCCGTTAAGAAAAAAAGATACCCAGGAGATCGATACGCAGATGCGCAACCGGCTTGGTGCGCAAAACTATAACCAAAGCCCTGAAACCACGATTCAACAAGGTGATAAAACCCCCACTCGCGATGGTCCATGATCGAGCCACCAAATAAAACAACAGACAGCGCGCGCGAAGCAATCGCAAACAAGATAAACAAAGCAACCCACAATCCCCAACGCGGACCAACGTCTGCGCTTTTTTGTTCTTCAAGCAACCCTTTCCAACCTGCGCGCTGTTGCTCATGTAAAACATCTGCAGAAGCGAGGGTCTTAACCTGAACACACGCGCAAGCACGCATCCGTTCGCGAGAAACCCCATCCAAAATCTGTTGTTCAATCGCAAGCGCTAAGGCATGAACCTTATTGGGCGCAACAGAAAGTCCATCTTGTCCAGGACGAAACAACGAGCCAACACAACCAACGTCCGTGGCAACAATCGGTACACCAGCAGCCATCGCTTCAGAAATCGTGCGAGCAAATCCCTCATATCGAGAAGAGAGCACAAAAAGATCTGCGCGTTCCCAAAACGTAGAAGCCGACTCCCATCCGCTTAACGAAACAACACCAGCCAATCCTCGTTCCTGAACAGCACCGCGAAGCGTCTCTTCTAATGGCCCAGAACCTGTCAGCTCAGCAGTAAACGCAACACCGCGCTCACGCAAACGTACACACGCTTCTAAAAAGATGTCGAGTCCTTTTTGAGGAACGAATCGGCAAGGAACAACAATATGCGGAATCAACGGCCATGGTCGGGAGGGCAATAAAAACAAAGAGGAAAGATCCTGTGCAACTGGAATAACGTCAATACGATGCGCAGGAACGCCAAACGCTATCAAATGTGTTTTGATACGTTCACTCACCACGCGGACGCGTTCTGCACGGCGCAAAAGCCAACGGCCAAAATAAGATAATAATTTATTCTTCCGCGATTCCTTTGCCCACGCACCTGAAAAAAAATCGCCGTGCTCTTGAACTTCAAGCGGGACATTCGTCCAACGAGAAATCAAAAATCCAATCAAGCCAGCCGCAAAGGGATCTTGCGCTGTCACGATGGCTTGGCCAGAAGAAAAACGTACCATTCGAACACCAACACAAAATGCGCGCCAAAGACGACGCAATGTCCCACCGCTAAAACCATACACAAAAGAATTGGCGTGAACGCGCTCTACGTCTTTTTCAAGATGAGATAAGACAATCCCACGTAAAGCATAGCCAGATGAACACAAAGAAGAAATGCGATGAAAAACATCTGAGAATGGATCCAGAAGCCCGCGATCATAGCTCACCATCACAACCTGAGAAGAAGGAGCGTGTACACGAAGAAGATCTTCCGTGGCCCGAACCATACGCTCATGGGTCCAAGGCAAAGAAAAAGGAGCGTGCTCAGAGCGAGAAACCTGACGCAATGCAGAAATCCAAGCATCTTGATGCTGATAAGGCAAAACCTTCACAAGATGAGAAGCGATGTTCTGAAGTTCCGGATTCCCTCCTTTGTCACTCACCAAACAAGGAAGTCCGCGAGACAAGGCCTCACCAACCACGTGTGGCCAACCCTCATAACCAGAATGCAAAACAAACGTATCTGCCGCTTCATACCAGCGCGCCAACGTCGCACGATCAACGCGCCCTAAAAATCGGACGCGCTCAGAAACACCAGAAGCAATCGCGAGCTTTTTCCAAGACCCAAGCTCTGGTCCATCCCCCGCAACCACAAACAAATGAGATGAAGGAAGCGCAGACCACCAAGAAATTAATTCAGAAATGCCCTTCCATGGAACCGCACGAACAGCCGTCAAAACAACCACACGGTCCGAAACGCCTAATGCTTCTCGCTCCATTTCTCGGCCTTGCGTCAAAGGAAGAGGCTCAATAGCATTTTCAATCACTTGAATATGCTCCTTCAAAACGCCCCATCGTTCAACAACCGTCTTTAAATAAAAACTCGGCGTAACAATCTGTTTCGCACGACGAGCTGTCCAACGTTCTGCCCAGGCATAAAAACGAATCAACCCTTTATATTTTTGAGAAAGAAACGCATCGAGTAAGGCCGTTTCTCCTTTTTGCTGTGCCATTTCCCACGCATAGTCTCCGACCACCTTCATCACAACAGGTCGTCGGGCAAACCATGCGCCAATCGTAGCAGGCAACCCTTCTGAAACCGGACCCTGAGTGTACACGAGGTCAACCTGACGCCCTAAACGCCATACGCGCCACGCATAACGCACATAACGGATAAATGCGCCTCCGTGGCGAGAAACGCGTGCAACACCCTCCTCAGGAGCGCCATCTCCATAAGCAACAACAAAAACCTCATGCCCTGAAGCACGCAAAGCTTTTGCGAGTCCTGCTGTATACGTAGCTGGACCGCCTGCTTCTGGAGGATAAATCCCCGTTGCAAGAAGAATCTTCATGGCTTGAGAACAACAAACGTCGTGGAAAGCATCAACCGATCAAGAGCTTCAACAGGAAAACGTGCAGACAACCGTTCTTCAAACTCATACCACTCTTGAATCGCATTATCCGGAGCTTCTTTCATAAAACCTTTCAACTCTCCGATATTGTGTTTACGCACGGTCTGAACCAAAAGCCCCTGCGTTTCAATCTGCGTACGAAATGCGCGATCATCCACTTTCTTCATATACGATCCCTCATAGCCAAAACGTGCGAGCACCTGACTCACAGGAACCATCAAACGTTCTTTCAACGAATGTGATCGAAAATGTCCTACATCATAATTAAGATACCCAACGCCCCCGGGTTTAAGTGCGCGACCCACGGTCCGCAAAAACGCTTCACGATCAACCACGTGTTCAATCGCACTCAAAGCAACCACTGCATCAAACAACCCCTCAGGTAAAAGCGTTTGCGCATCTGCCACGCGTAAATCAATTTGTGGATTTCCTTGATGCGTTCGTTTGCCAATCTCAATCGCTTCCTGATCTGTATCAACACCAAGAACATGAATATTGGGGTGTTGAGATAAAAACAAAGACCAAAGCTGTCCTCGTCCGCATCCTAAATCTAAAATCCGCGCAGGTCGTTGGCCAAATCGCTGATCTAAATCATCAAAAATCCATTGTTTCGCGGTATTGCCACGAGCGTAAATCATACAGACAGCTCCTCCAACATTTTTCCTAACTGTGTAGCGATCAAATCCCATGCATAACGTGCGCGCACCATAGCTTCTCCTTCACGAAGACAGGTTTGACGAAGCGCTGAATCTTCAAATTTCAAAACAGCTCGCGCGATAGATTCTGGATCGCGAGGCTGACAAAATACTCCTGTTTTTCCTTCTTCTAAAAAATCCGGAATCCCACCAACCGGTGTTCCAACAATCGGCAAACCTGCCATCATCGCTTCTAAAAAGGCATTTCCTAATCCCTCAGAAAGCGAGGCGCGAACAAACACATCGCTCGCTTGCAATAAACGCGGCAGAGCATCATGAGATTGCTGTCCTAAAAACACAACACGCGCACTCAATCCTTTTTGTTCGACTAATGTTTGCAATTTCTCCCGATCCTCTCCTTCACCAAGAATCAGGACTTTATATTTTAATGGAAGCGACGTTAAACTGCGGATCAAATCGTCCACGCCATTTTTCAACGAAAGACGCGAAGCTGTGACAAGAATGCGATCCTCCTCTAAAAATCCCAAACTCTGTCGCAACACACGACGATCTTCTGACGTAAAACGCACGGAAAAACGTGCAAGGTCCACGCCATTAGGAATAATCACGGGCGTTCCACGAAATCCCATGCGCACAGCCCAGGCGCCTAAAAATTGGCTGATGGCTTGAACCGCGTTTGCGCGCTTAAAAACCTGTTGATGTAACCACTGGAGTCTTCCCGCGCGTTTGGCGTAATGCTCCAACGGATCCCCTTCTTGAAGGGTCAACAATAACTTTGTTCGAGGACGCAACCATCCATACAAAAGCGCAGCAAAACCTCCGTAGCTCGCCAAAAGCGACCACGCAACAACCGGCGTAAAGCCCGCAACACGAAAGGCGCGCCACACACCAAAAAGAGGAAGCAGATACTTATCAATCGGCTTTCCAAATCCGCAACGATGAACCATCACCGTACCTATTTTTTCCGTACTTGGAAGTCCGGGTCGAATGCGCGCACAAATCAAATCAAACTGCCATCCCGGCAAACGATCCGTAACTTCTTTCATCGCAACTTCTGCCCCTCCAACAAGAGGGAGGTAAGCTGTGGAAAAAATAAGAACGTGGCGGGTCATAGAACGCGCTTAAAATAATCAATCGTCTTAGCGAGTCCTTCACGAAGCGGAATATGTGGCTCCCAATGCAACAATTCTTTTGCGTACGCGATATCTGGCTTGCGTTGTTTTGGATCATGATCCACCGCAGGAAGATGGATGATTTTTGAGGTCGTTCCTGTAAGCTCCACCACAAGAGACGCAAGCTCCTGAATGGTAAACTCTCCCGGATTGCCAATATTCACCGGACCCGTTACATGTCCCGCTGCCATCATGCGAATCATCGCCTCAACAAGATCGTCCACGTACTGAAACGAACGCGTATACGAACCATCCCCGTAAATCGTAATATCCTCACCGCGTAACGCTTGTAAAATAAAATTGGAAACCACGCGCCCATCGTCTTGCGCCATGCGTGGACCGTACGTATTAAAAATACGAATCACGCCAATATCCACGCCGAATTCCCGATGATAATCAAAACACAACGTCTCTGCACAGCGCTTACCTTCGTCATAACAGGCACGACGTGAAATAGGATTCACATTCCCCCAATACGTTTCTTTTTGTGGATGTTCAAGCGGATCACCGTAAATTTCTGATGTAGAAGCCTGCAACACACGCGCACCAGTCGCCTTTGCCAGATCCAACATGTTCATCATGCCAAGAACATTCGTACGCACCGTTTCCACTGGATCAAATTGATAATGTTTTGGCGAAGCAGGACAAGCAAGATTAAAAATCCAATCCACCGGAAGGGTAAACATCTTCTGTACATCATGTTGAACAAACGTGAAGCGAGGATGCGCAAGCAAGTGCTCGATGTTGCGTTTATCTCCTGTAAACAAATTATCCAGACAGGTAACAAAATGCCCGTCCGCAATCAAACGATCACATAAATGCGATCCCACAAAACCCGCGCCCCCAGTAACGAGAACGCGTTTGTTGCCTCCAGGAAAAACATCAGACATATCGTTGAAGCCACGTAGCGGTAACCAAGAGCATCCAAAGTCGGTTGCCGTGATCAATCCCTCGGTCATTTTCTTGCAAATAACGACGCACCTCTTCTACACGGCACACACGATGAAGCGCGGACCCCTCCGCGCAACAACGCTCCAAAAAGAGCGGTCGAAGCTCGTGTCGAAACCAATGAGCCAAAGGCACTTGAAAACCGCGCTTGGGCCGAGTGAAGATTTCATCCGGTAAAACGCCCCTAAAAGCTGAGCGTAAAATACGCTTAGAAGCCCCTTTTGTCAACAAAAATGGAAGGGGAAGCGTTGCAGAAAATTTGGCTAAGTTTTGATCTAAAAACGGCGAACGGACCTCTAATCCATGCGCCATACTCGCGCGATCCATCTTCACATTCAAATCGTCTGGAAGGTAGGAACGCGCGTCAAAGGCAAGAGCCCCGCGCGCACCTAAGGATTCTTGATACTGAGAAGCGATAAAAGCCTCTGCGCTCGCAGCAGCTGTTTGAGCTAAAAAGTCTGGTTGAAGAAGCGCTCGCTCGTCCGCAGGAGAAAAATACGCGCCCGTAAAAAGTTCGGCATACCCTTTTGCAAATGATGTCTGAAGGCCTTGAGCCGTTCGAAAAAATCGCAACCACGCAGGAGATAAACGAGCGAGAGGCTCCAAAGCTGAAAAAGCTAAACCCTTAAGCGAAGCCGCCCGTAAAAAATGGCGATAGCGACGATAACCGCCAAACAATTCATCTCCCCCATCCCCGCACAAAACCGCCTTCGCAAATGGATGCGTGGCACGCGCAAGCAACCAAGATGGAAGCGCAGAAGAATCTGCATAAGGGGCGTCATACAAATCAACCAACAAATCAACGATCGCAGTTGCATCCTCTGGTTTTGCCTCAAACGCGTGATGCTCTGTTCCGAGTTGCTTGGCGAACCATTCTGCTTGCGGACGTTCATCAAATCCAAACGCCGAAAAACCCATGGTAAAGGTTTGGAGCGGATGTGAAGACAAACGCGAAGCAAGAGCCGTCACAAGGGAAGAATCGATGCCTCCCGATAAAAAAGATCCAACTGGAACATCAGCAATCAGACGCAATCGCACAGCCTCTTCCCCTAAACGACGAATCTCTTGCGAAGCCTCCTCAAACGTCCCAGTAAAAAGAGGCTCGTAAGAAAGGACGTCATAAGATTCAATCTTCAGAGAACCTTGTTCAAATAAACCAAAATGCCCGGGAAGCAAAGAAGCGATTCCTAAAAACCCCGTTTGCGGAGATGGCACGTATTGAAGTCCAAAAAAAACACGCAACGCATTCCAATCAATGGAAGGCGGTCGCAAAGCCGTGAGCGCTTTCAACTCAGACGCAAAAGAAAATCCCGAAGAATCAGATTGATAATAAAATGGTTTCTTGCCTAAGCGATCGCGCGCAAAAAATAATCGCTGCCGAGGAGCATCCCAAAGCGCAAACGCAAACATGCCATGCAACTTCGAAAGCATCTGCGCGCCTTCGCGCTGATACAAATGAAGCAAAACCTCCGTATCTGACGTAGAAACGAACACACACCCTTGTGCCTCTAACTCGAGGCGGAGCGCCTGGTAATTATAAATTTCTCCATTAAACGTAATGCAAAGAGATCCGTCCGCACTCTGCATGGGCTGAGCTCCGGATGGGGAAAGATCCACGATCGCCAACCGACGATGCGCAAGCCCAACAGACCCCTGAATCCAGGTTCCCTCACCGTCTGGCCCGCGACGCGAAAGCGCCCCAATCAAAAGGCGCAATCGATCTGGAGAGACCGATTGGCCCAAAGGTTGGATCATTCCGGCAATGCCGCACATAAAAAATGGCTAAAACAAGCAAAATAATATTTTATCGCCCTCATTGACTTTCTACCGGCTTTTAGCCTATCGTATCCTCATGAATCAAGCAAAAAAGCGCATTGTTGTTGCCATTACGCTCGCCGAACCAGGTGGAGCGACGAACTTTGCCTTTGGGTTTAGCAAATGGCTCCATGAACACGGCCAGGACGTGACCGTGCTCGCAGGCGACGGAAAATGGCTTTTTGATACATGTCATGAAGCCGGCATCCCTATTGAACGCATCCCCCACCTCGGAAGATCCATCAAACCCATCCGCGATTGGCGCGCGTATCAGGAAATAAAAAAGAAGCTCAAAGAAATCAAACCCGACGCCATTCATTTAAATAGTTCTAAAATGGGTGTACTCGGAGGCTATGCGGCACACCGTCTCAAAGTCGGACGGATCGTGTATCGCATTGGCGGATGGGCTTTTTTAGAAGCTGTCCTTCCTCCGATTTCTCTTTTTTATCGTCTCGCAGAAAAATGGAGCGCGCATCAAAAAAATATTATTGTCTGCGTACATGCAGGAGATGAAGAAATCGCAAAAAAAGCCGGCATTCGTCCAAAACAAAAAATCGTTACCATTCCAAACGGCATTGATCTGATAAAATTCGACCGTGATCTTCAACCACGCGATCGTGCACGTCACGCGCTCCGCCAAGATGGAACGCAATTCGTTTTTGGAACCATTGCACACTTTTATCCGCCAAAAGATCTCCCTCGCTATTTGGAAGCGTGCGCATTAGTTCATAAACAAAAACCAGAAGCCAGATTTATGTTAGTGGTCGATGGTATTGAACGCCATAAAATTCGTCGCAAACGCTACGAACTCTGCTTAGAGGATGTGGTGATCATGGCAGGAAGCATTGAACAAGCCTCAACACTTCTTCGTGGATTCGATGCATTTGTTCTTCCGTCGGCAAAAGAAGGCATGTCAAAAGCCGTTCTCGAAGCAATGGCCGCAGAGATCCCTTGTATCGTAACAGACGTTGGCGCGAATAAATGGGTACTGGAAGAAAATAAATGCGGTTGGCTTGTTCCACGACAAAACCCAGAGGCCCTTGCCCAAGCCATGATCTACGTTATGGACCATCCAGAAGAAGCACGGGAGCGAATACAAAACGGACGGGTCCGTGTGCAAAAAGATTTTCCGCTCGACAAAAACTATATCTCAAACGAACGTGCCCTTCTTGGAGAAGAAGAACAAGTTCAACCTATGGTTTTGCCTGGTTCGCCTGCTTAAGCAACGAATCAAAGACAAAGCCGATGGAATGATCAATCGTGGCTCCAAAATTTAAGACAGCATCCCTTGACTCTGCAAGCCCAACCGCATGAAGGCGCAGAGCAATTCTTGCGTATTCATCAACCTTGCCCGCTGGAAGCGTTGCAATTTTTAATGCCAGTTTTTTCAAACCATCTACATCGTTTAATGTAAGATACGCATCTGCCAAATACTCCGCCTCTGTAACACTCGCAAGAGCGTGTGGAAATTGGGCGGTCTGAGAAGCGGCGAGTTCTTTTGCTCCCTCTGTACGATCTTGCTTCGTATAAAACAAAGCCAAGCCATAACTCCAGCGCGTTTCCCCTACCTCTACATCAAAATCTCGCGCTTGTTTTTGCAATGCCATAGCCTCATCAATACGTCCTTGACGTTCATACAAACGAGCAAGGTTGAAAAAGAGTTGTTGTCGCTTCGGACTCGTTTGAATCGCTTTTTTATATTGCTCCTCTGCAATCTTCGCTGCCTCTGGAACGGTATCCATCATAGTCAACGCCAGCTGTCCGTACACAAAATATGGCTGCGTATTCATAGGATGACGCTGAATCTCCTGCATTGTAATCTGCTTAGTTAGTTCCCACGTCTCTTTCCAATGTGGCATCTGTTGAAGCTGCCCGGCTGTTACAACTGTCATTAAATTACGAGACAAGAGAAATGTCTGCTCATCTAAATAAGGCGTCCAAAATTCAGACGCGCGTTTTGCATAACCGAATCCATCGTCAAGATACACATGCGTATTCGCTTTAATGGAAAGAATGGAAACATAAAACGGAAGAACCGATGCGCGCCAAACAATAAGAGCAAACGGAACAAAGAAAAGGCCGAGCAACCAAAAAGAAAATCCACGCGTCTTAGCTATGACAGAAGATACGGAAGCTGATTCAGATTGGCCAATAAATGTAGGTCGTGTTGCAGCAATGATCAACCCATACATCAAGAAGCTCATGGAAAAAGCCGCCGGATGATCGAACACAAATAAATTTTGTACGAAATACGCAACAGGCAGAGCAACGAGAATCGACGCAACCCGCAAATCCATCCATCCTTTTCGATAGGCACCCCACAAAGACCAAAACAACGCACCAAAAATACCAAAAAAAGTGATAAATCCAAAAATACCCGTCATGGACAAAACATCTAAAACCGTATTGTGCGAACGATCAAACCAAGTTTCATACAAGGCGTATCCTAAAGACTGTGGATTATAGTTTAAATTAAAGATGTGGTGAAACGTATCCAATCCCCAGCCAAACAGCGGGCGATCTAAAAAACCTTCCCAAGCAATCCTCCACGCAATAAACCGCGTTCCAGTAGAAGCGGAAAAATTCGTCAAACGCGCTAAAGAAGAATGTTGAACAAAATCCGTGTGGCGAAAGGAAAATAATAGGCCATACAAAACAAAAATCAATGCAACACCACCCAATGCTCCATAACGCGCTTTTTTATTTTGAGAAAAGATAGCGACACAAAAAGCAAAAACCAACAAACCAGCCGCGAGTCCCACAAGGGCACCACGAGACTGCGCTGCTAAAAAGGCGGCGAGATCAACCAAAGCAACCATTCCATAGGTAATGCGGGCGGTTCGAGAAGAATTCTTTAAAGCCAAGAGCGCAAGAAAGGCAAAATTAAAAATCTGATAAGAAGCCATGTAGATAGGGTTGTCCAGCAATCCTCCGACGCGAGGCCCAGCAGGAAAACCTAAGAGATTAGGAAAAGGCTTCTGCAATAACGCAAAAATAGCCATAACGATAGAAAGCCCAACTTGATAATTCAAGAGCCGCCGCCATTGTGGCCATGTTTTCAAAACACCAACCGCCATCGTGAGCCATGCAAAGAAATGAAGGAGGGTAAACAATCCATTCATGCGCTCCTGGTTCCCCCACCAAGAACGAAGCGGATCAAAAGAAAAAACAACGGACAAGAGCAACGCGACGAAATACGCGCCAATGGCCCCATAAAGAAGATGCCATTTAGGGCGCGCTGACGGCTCCATCCATGCTAAAAGCAAATAAAAAGGAAATGTGAGACCTACTAAAATCTGAAAAAAAATGAGCTTCGAAAAAACAAAAGGAAAAATAACATCGATGTTAATTAGCGGGGAAAAGAAAAGCGGCATGAGCAAACCGCCATAAATCCCTACCAAAGAAACGCCTCGTAAAAACGAAAGAATTTGCGCTCGATTTTTCATAGGTTTAACAAAGCGTAACACAACCCCCTAGAAACCAAAACCCCTCCGATAAATCGGAGGGGTTTTGCTGCTTGGCTCGTAAGAGCGTTTACAGAACCGTAGACTAGCGGCTCAAGACTTGCGTCTGAGTCACATCATCCACATACACATCGTCTGTCCAGTCGTTCGATCCGTTCGATGCACCAACTGCATCAGAGTGTGGATTTTCCGACATATCAGACCAGACAAATGTTCCTTGAGCGACTTCTGTACCAGCTGGGGCAGTAGCCGTATCGATCTGAGGACCGACCACGACGCCACCGGCACCCAACGAAGTTGAAGTCACATACCACTGAGTCAAATAACCAGTGGAAACTGTGCTGCCGCCTGTGCGACGGAGGGAAGTGGAAATAGCATCACCAGAAACCACCGTTCCACCAACCGTTGCGTGCAACGTGTACACATTACCAGATCCCTGGATGGATTCCTCCGTGAGGAACTCAACCGTGACTGGAACTGTACCCGTGGCGTTTTTACCAGCAGCTGCATTCAATGTACCCGTCAATAAGTTCGTAGCCGCTAATGGATCCGTGCTAGTCGCAGAGTACACACGCAAGTTTGACGTTGCAATATCCGATGAGCCCTTGCGGACGCGGAAATTCGCGAGCGTCAACGTGCTACCAGTGGACGTTGTGAAAGTCACATTGAATGTCACTTTCTTCAAAGCCACATTACCCTTTGGATCAGCACCAACACTGAATTTGTAGAGATCCATATCAACACCCGAGGCAAGCGTTGTGGAGCTTAAAGCTTGGCGAGCCACAACTGGCTTGGTCTTGCGGACAACGAAGAGGTTGCCAACCTGACCGCCAACAGCATTTGTGCTGCTTGCATACACTGCATCACCAGAAGCAGTACCGAAAGCTCGGATATTGTACTTGTTCGCGTAGCTCGAGCTCCATTCAGAAGTTTGGATACCAGAAGCAATACCCGCGCTAATCGTGTTACCAGAGCGAACAACACCTGTTGTTGCACCAGCAACCGTAGAAGAAGCAGAAACATTGCCTAGTTTAGCCCAAACCTGAATGGCGACAGAGCTGTCTTTTGGCACCTGGATAGGAGCCGCAGACAAATCAATGTCGCGTGTCTTATAGACACCAGCTGGGAGCGTATCCCAACCCTGAACAGCGCCATCCTTCGCAATAGCGATTTGTGAGTAGTTAGCTGCATCAAACGTAGAAGTCACAGCAATACGATCAACTGTGATTGGTTCGTATTGAGACGTCATCTTGAATTGAGCTAAGTTTTCCCAAACATCGCTACCTGCAACCAAGATCGTCGCGGTGCGGAGGTTATCCGTCGCAACCGTGAGGCTGCCACCAGAACGAACAGTG
>CAYUCD010000017.1:0-11689 GCA_964443265.1 uncultured Gammaproteobacteria bacterium
AACATGCGCGCTGTGATCACGGCCTTTCTCCGGCTTCCGACCTCCACGATTCGTGAGCTGGCGAGCAAGCCTGCGAACCGCTACGCACTCACATTCCATTTGTTCGAGACTGTGTTCAACGAGATTGAGCGGAGTCGCGAAGGTATTGATCCCCGGCAATCCGCGGGAATCATTCAGGCGCTTGGAACAGAGCTTTGGGATCGCTACACGCTTGCGTTCTTGGTCTTGCACCGAAAAGGCACATACGAGGATGAGGGTCTGACGTGCAAGGAGCCCGATCCCCTTCTTCCTTGGCCTGCTCTGCATCGAGAGCGAGTGGTTGCGACCTATCAGCTCGAACGTGCACGCGTTGCACAGCTGACGAAACGGTTCACGGAAGACGACATCTTCCTGTGGATCTACGAGGGCCTTTCGAAGACCCAGCTCCATGCGCGCTATCGCGAGTTCTGCGAAGCGCGTGATCGGTACTTCTGCAAGTAGCACTTTCCCTTTCACAAAACGCCCGTCCAACTGGACAGGCGTTTTTTATTTTGTTGACTTAGCGTTAGGCGTCCACGCGGAAATAACAGACGTCGCCGTCTTGCATCACATATTCTTTTCCTTCTGTGCGCGTGAGTCCTTTTGCGCGACAACCTGCCTCGCCTCCGCACTCTAAATAATCTTTCCAGTTCGTGACTTCGACGCGAATAAAATGTTTTTCAAAATCTGTGTGAATTCTTCCGGCTGCTTGAGGTGCTTTTGATCCGCGTGTGATGGTCCAGGCGCGTGCTTCATCAGGACCAGAGGTGAGGAATGTGATGAGACCTAAGAGATCGTAGGCTTCGGTGATGAGACGATCGAGTCCGGATTCTTTGAGATTAAGGGCTCCGAGATACTCGGCTTTTTCTTCTGCATTCATGGTGGCAAGTTCTGCTTCCATTTTGACGCACACAGGAATCAAGCGACCCTGTAATCCTTCCACGCGCTTTTTCCATGCGTCTCCTTGCAACTGCTCTTCGCTCACATTCACGACATAGAGCATTGGTTTTTGCGTGAGCAGGCTAAAGGGTTTGAGGATGAGAAGTTCTTCGTCGGTCCAGTCGATTGTGCGCAACATTTTATTATCATTCAACGCTTGAATGGCTTGTTTGATGGTTTTGATTTCTGCTTCAAGGGGTTTTGTCATTCCCGCCTTGGCTTGTTTTTCTGCGTTGTCTAACCGCTTAGACAAGACTTCGAGATCTGCAATGGCGAGCTCTGTGTTGATGGTGTCTGCATCGCGCAAAGGATTGATGGAACCATCCACGTGCAAGATATTCGAATCTTCAAATGCGCGAACGACTTGTGCGATAGCATCGGTTTCGCGAATGTGGGACAAAAATTTGTTTCCCAGACCCTGACCTTCAGATGCACCTTTGACCAGGCCGGCAATATCCACGAACTCGACCACGGTTGGGACGATTTTTGCGCTTTTATCGAGCGCGGCGAGCTTAGACAGACGTTCGTCTGGCACTTCGACCACGCCCACGTTTGGGTCAATGGTACAAAACGGATAGTTGGCGCAATCCACTTGTTTTTTGGTGATTGCGGAAAAAAGCGTGGATTTGCCCACGTTTGGAAGACCAACAATACCGATTTGCAAAGCCATAGTGGGGTTATGCTAAAGGGTTTTTTTGATTCTGGCTAGAGGCTTGACGCGTGATTGAAGGAGTGATGTTTAGCTCCTACTCTTTCGACGATCAGTTGAACCTTCCACAAAGGAGACCCTCATGAGCACAAAGCTCACGCGTGACGAACGGAGAGCAGGCCTGCCAAAGGGCTATCCTGCCCTCATCGACTACTCGGCTCGAGCCCAGCGGCTTCTACCTCTCGTGATTCGCTGGAGCAAGTACCTCAACAATCCGGACAAGCCCATTCGTGAGCAGAACACGCTTCAGCACACGTTCGGGCTTTCCCTTCTTGGTACGATCTTCAGCATTCGGATGCTGTCGCATCATCCAGGCTTTGATCGGGGCTTGTTCCTGACCTCGCTTCTTGTGCATGACATGGGCGAGGGCGAACTCGGTCGCGACGTTCTCTTCCACAACAAGAAGCCTGAGGATGATGTTCGCGAGTACCAGGCCTTCATGAAGCTGATCGCGGACATCCCGACGGATGATCGCGATTACCTTCAGCGCGCGTTTCTGCTCCAGTATGCCAAGGCCTCCAACCCGGAGTTCCCCAAGCAAGATGCCGCGGCGCTGCGTGAGCTCTGGGAAGAGAATCGCCGCGAGGTTCAGGCGTTCCGCGCCATCGAGTACTGGGACTACATCATGTTCTGTGTGGAGCAGTGGACAGAGCTGGGAAACCACTCGCTCCTTTCCGAGCTGCTCACCAACCACAAGCCTGCGCTGGATCAGCTGGCCCATGATCTTCCTGGATTTGGCGCTGAGTTCTGGACGCCGGAAGTTCAGGCCTGGGCCGTTCGGTTCATGGAGGATCACCCGTCAGAGAAGTAGGTTTTGCTCTTTCCCCTTCTTCATACCGCCTTCTTTGCGAGGGCGGTTTTTTATTCTTGTACTCATTGACAAAACCCCTGTTTTCGCTTATTCTTTCCAAACTTCTATGTTTGATATCAAAATTACCGAACTCCCTGGTGCACAGACCAAACTTGAGTTCGAGGTGTCGCCTGAAAACGCCAAACCTTATTTAGACGAGGCGGTGAAAGATATTTCCGAGCAAAAGCCTTTGCCTGGTTTTCGTCCAGGGAAAGCTGGGTATGATGACGTGAAACGCGTGCACGGAGAAATGCTTATTTGGCAGACGGCGCTCGAACGCATTGTTCGCGCTTCGTATGTGAAGACGATTTTAGAAAAGAATATTGATACGGTTGGTTCCCCGGAAGTTTCTGTGGATCAGCTCACGCCTGGGCAACCCATGAAATTTACGTTGATTGCTCCAGTCGCTCCTCGCGTTGCGAAGATGGCAGATTTGGACGCGTGCCACATCACACCAAAGAAAGCGGAGATCACAGACAAACAAGTTGATGAAGCGATCGATGAGTTGCGCAAAATGCGTCGCACAGAAGCGCGCGTGGAACGTGCTGCAACCATGGAGGACTTGGTGATCATTGATTTGGAGATGAAAAAGGATCACGTGGTTTTGGAAGGCGGATCTGGCAAAGATTATCGCGTGTACTTGGCAGAGAACCACTACATTCCTGGATTCAATAAAGAACTCGAAGGGATTAAACCCGGCGAAGAACGTACGTTTTCGCTTCCATTTCCTGGAGAACATTTTCAAAAGCACTTGGCAGGACAAAAGGTGGATTTTACGGCCAAAGCCACGGGCGTGTTTGAATTAAAAATGCCAGAAGCAAATGAGGAATTTGCCAAAGGACTTGGATTAGATTCTCTTATTGCGTTGCGCGACAAGCTGAAAGAAAATATGACGCTTGAAGCCAAACAGCGCGTGGATGAAGCAGCAGAAATTGAGATGCTGGAAGCGCTCGTTGATAAATCTACGTTCACGGATGCGCCTGATATTTTGGTGAATGAAGAGGTGCGTCGCATGGTACACGAACTCGAGCACAGCGTTGAAGAACAAGGCATGAAATGGCCGGATTATTTATCTTCTTTAAAGAAGTCTGAGGATGAATTGAGACTGGATTTTGTGCCACAAGCTTTGCGTCGCATTAAGACAGCGGTGCTCGTAAAAGAAATTGCGAAGGCTCAAAACATTGAGATTCCCGAGGAAGAAGCTGACAAAGAAATTGATCGCATTTTGTCTGGCATTCGCGAGGGTGATAAAGAAACGCGCGAACGCGTGGCGTCGCCTGAATACCGTGACTATGTTGCGGTGCAGATGCGCAATCGCAAAGCGTTGCAGTGGTTGAAGGAAAAGTGCATTGCTAAGGAATAAAAGAATAAAATAAAAAGCCCTCGGAAGAAACCCGGGGGCTTTTAGTTTACGGTGCGTTAGGAGGGAGCTAGTTTGTGATTTCCCAGTCGATCAAGCCAGGAATGCAGGGACGAATATCGCACTGCGAGAGGTCCGGCGTTTCCTGCCACTTCGTCATGTCCATCACGATCTTTCCCTCAACCTTGGGGGCGCGGAAGAGAACCCGACGCATACCGTGCAAATCCAGACACGACTTGAATCGCTTGAGAAACGTCGGCGCCAGGGACCATCCCCTTCCATTATCATACTCAAGCGCGCCACCCACGATACTCTTGTCTGTCCAGTGGCACTCGCAACCACTCGTCTTCGTGATCGTGATCGTGATCACGATCGTATCGCCCTCGATCGCCATCGTTCTGTTCTTGGGCCGGGCCATGCACCCAATAATCCCGAAAGCGCAGAGGTTTTCTTTGGCTTGTTTTTCGGCCTCCAGCGCATTCTTCAACTCTTGTTGCGCGCTCTCGACGGCCTTTTCACTGGTAGCCAACTCTTCAACGAGCTCCTGCAGCGTCTTCATGGTTGTATCCTTTCTCCCGCTGTGCGGGAATTGGTTTTGATTTGAAATGTGCTTCTCATCGCTGAATTCTCGTCACATGACAAGAACTCGGAAATGAGGCGGACAAAACAGAATGTTTTGTCCGAAGCCTCGAAGGAGCAAAGAGCTAACCGACGAACTCCCACTCGAGCAGGCCCGGGATACCGAACAGGCGCATACAATGAGAGACCGGATCGCCGTTCGGATCGCACCACGTCTCTACGGGCTGCGTGCAATCGACCACGGTCTTCCCGTACTCAGCGCTCGTCAGAGCATCGCGCGGGCGGAAGATCATGCGACTCATGCCACGCATTTCGAGAGAACGACGGAGCGTAAGGGCGAGCTCCTTTCTCTCCCTCTTGGGGGTGTATTCTCCGAACCCACGCCAGCTGCTATCACAGCAGCAGCCCCTCCAACCAAGCACCACCAACTTGTCCCCCTCGAGCGCCATGGGAAAGCCGTCGGCGAGCTGGTCCACCAGATCAAAGCACTCCTTGTCGTCCTTAGCCTGCTTCAGCGCCTCCTCTGCCAGCTTCTTCGCTTCCTCGGCTTTCGCGATCCTGGTCTCGAGCTCCGCCTTGCTGATCTGCTCGGTCTTCATGGACGTGTCCTTTCTCCCGCTTTGCGGGAATTGGTTTGATTGGAATGTGCTTGCACGTGAGAACCTGTTCTCATCGTGACAAAGTACTATAACACATAATGCCAATCCTGTCAAGATATCATAACGCTATTCTTAGCCAAATTGTCTATAATTAGCCTAAACTTGACATTATTCTTTTTTTGTCGTAAAATTATGACAACATGAACCACCTTTCTACCCTCCAATCCCTAGGATTAGCCGAAGATGAGGCTTTGGCTTATTTGGCTCTCTTAAAGCTTGGCCAAGCTAAAGCAACGGATCTGGCCCAGGAAGTTGGAGTAAAGCGCACGACCATCTACCCTATTTTGGCTTCGCTTAGCCAAAAAGGCTTTGCAACCACGTTTATTCAACAATCAAAGCGCTTGTATCGCGCAGAAAAGCCAGAACGCGTAGCTGGATTATTTGAAAAGAAGCTGGAATCGTTTGTTTCTGCGATTCCAGAACTTAAAACATTGGAAAAAGTGCTGGCGACGTCGGTTGGGTTACGCTTTATTGAAACGAAACAAGAATTGAAACAGTTTTATCTTGGGGTTTTGGTGGATTATAAAGATAAATCTTATCGAGCCATTGGAAGCGCGAGCGCTTGGGAAGGGCTTGATCCGGAGTTTTTTAAGAAGTTTCGCTATGATCGCGCACGCAACCAGATCAAAACGCGCATTTTGCTTTCTGCGGACTCTGCTTCTGCTAGTCCAACTGATCCGGAGCTTTTGCGCGAGGTTCGTATTCTTCCAAAAACGCACACATTTAAAAGCACGATGGATATTTTTGACGATAAAGTAATTATTATTTCGCCAGAGCTCACGTCGCTTGCGGTTGTGATCGCAATTCCGGCTATGATTGATCTTTTTCAATCTATGTTTGACTTATTGTGGGAAACGACAAAAGCTTAATGTATGAAATTGACTGTTCACTTGGTTCCGGGTGCAAAAACCACAGAAGTGGTTGGATTTGAAGGACAAACAGTAAAAATTCGCATTTCTGCGCCACCCATTGAGGGGCGTGCGAACGAAGCCCTGATTCGTTTTTTGGCGGATAAATTGGATTTAGCGCCGTCTGAGCTTTCGATTAAAACAGGGCTATCGAGCAAATATAAAGTTATTGAGATTCCCCTTCCTGAGGTGGATGTGCGAGAGGCGCTGAAATAAAAAAGCCACCCTTCGCTAAAGCTATGGGTGGCAAGAGAAGATGAAAAGGCTTCACAGCGTGATGTGCCTCTTGGCAATGACGACCATTTTGGCGTGTGCGTTGCGGACTTCTGCGTCGGTCCACTCGCGCGCTCTCGGGTCCTCGGAAAGCTCTGTACGACAGACTCGCAGATCTCTGAGCAGCTCTGTCACACGATAGTTGGGCTTGGCAGCCACAATCATGTTGGCGAGCGAGAGGCCGAATGGTGGGCCAAAAGACTCAAAGAGGCTGACGGCCTCAGCGAAGTCATCCGGCATGAGCGGATGCACCATCTTCAAGAACATTTCCTCGGTCATGGACATGGTAACCTCCTCACGCCTCAAGGATTTTCTGGGCTATTTCGCGCGACTTGGCGATCACCCACCGTTGCTCGTCTTTGGTCCAGGTGCGCGGCTCCATATCTTGGGACAATTCCCTACGATAGACACGAAGGAGCTTTAGCGCCTCTGGTACGCGGTCTTTTGCTGCGGCGAAGGCGATCAAGTTGGCGATCAGAAAGCCGAATGGCTCGCCAAACGCCCGAAAGAGCATGACCGCTTCCCACAAACCGTTCGCCACAAACGGACCCACAACTTCCTCGAACTGGTTCTCGGTTAGCGGCATGGGAACCTCCTTATTCGCGCTGTTTTCTTAGCATAAAAAAGCAGACCGGTCAATCGGTCTGCGTTTATTTCTGTGGGACAGGATCATTCCCTCCTGGATTCCATGGATGGCAGCGTCCAATGCGCTTTGCTGTGAGATAACTGCCTTTTATCAGGCCAAACCGACCGATGGCTTCATGGCCATACTCTGAACAGGTGGGGTGAAAACGACAGACTGGGCGACCAAACAAGCCTTTTAGGGGGCCGTGGTCAAAAGAAAGCGTGTGTTGATAGAGCCAGATCAACCCTTGTCCGAACCTGGCTGGCCATTTATATGGCGAGATCATGACTCTTTAGAAAAGACGACAGAGGTTGGACGGCGGGCTTTTGGCTTGTGCGGACGGGCTGGTTGCTTGAGGGCTTCTGGAATTTTTTCAAATCCGTGTGTGACAGAGCTTACGAGTTCTTTGAAATCCGCTGTAAGGACGTTGAGTTTGAGGACAAACAACAAATCCATGTTCTGTGGCCACAGCGCTTTGACAGCAGCGAGCACTTCGCGCATCCGGCGCTTGCCTCGGTTGCGTTCAACAGCTGTTTTAAACACTTTTGCAGAGGCCACGAACCCGATCTTGCTTTTTGTCCCGCTCTGACGCAACCGGATCGTAAAAAAAGGGCCGAATACCGCCCTTCCTTTTTGCGACAAAAGAGCAAAATCCTTTGCTCGACGCAAGCGTTCTCCTTTTGGGAGCATTTTATCGCTTTTTCTTATTGTTCGTACGGATCGCAATTGTCTTTCGACCTTTTGCGCGACGCGAGGACAGCACTTTGCGGCCTCCGCGAGCAGCCATTCGGCTTCGAAAACCATGCACTTTTGCGCGATGGCGCTTTTTTGGCTGGTAGGTTCGCTTTGTTGCCATATATTTGTGTGAAGAAATGATAACAAAAATAATTGAACTTGACAACCCTTTATCCACTTATCCACTTTTCATCCACAGATTTGACAACCCACCGCGCCCTTGAAATTATCAACAGCGACAAACACCAAAAAACATAAAATCGCGTCCCTTTTTTGATTCACTTTCCTATTTCTATGGATCTGCAGGCACTTTGGCAGTCCGCGTTGGGCGAACTTGAGCTCACCCTTTCAAAAGCCAACTTCACTACTTGGTTTAAGAATACGTTTATTAGTGCGTTTGAGAATGGGAAAGTGGTTGTTTCTGTGCCTAACACCTTTACTAAGGCGTGGCTCGAGAAAAAATACCATGAAGCGATTGTAAAAGCGCTTCGCAATAGCACCAATCAGGGTGTGCGCGAGGTCCATTATCGCGTGGAAGTGAAAAATACAACGGTTTTGCCACTCGAATCCGCTCTCGCAGAAGCGAGCGCAGATCTTCCACAGGCTTTTGCACAGGCTGCGAATCAATTTCAGGAACCTGTTTCTGATGTGGGACTTAATCCCCGCTTTACGTTTGATACGTTTATTGTTGGAAAGAACAATGAGTTTGCCCATGGCGCGTGTATGGCTGTGGCTGCAGAGCCTGGAAGTAAGGCATCTTACAACCCTCTCTTTATCTATGGAGGCGCTGGCATGGGAAAGACGCATCTTTTGCAAGCCATTGGCCATCATGTGTTAAAAGGAAAGCCCGGAGCGCGTATTAAATATGTGACGTCTGAGGTTTTTACAAATGAATTCATCCAATCTGTGCGCAGTGGGCATATTAATGAATTTAAAGACAAATATCGCAGTATTGATGTGTTGCTCGTGGATGATATTCAGTTTCTCGCAGGCAAAGAAGGCACACAGGAGGAGTTTTTTCATACCTTTAATACGCTGTATCAGAACAATAAACAGATTGTTGTGGCTTCTGATCGTCCGCCAAAAGACATTCAATCTTTGGAAACACGCCTTTTGTCTCGTTTTGAATGGGGTGTGATGGCAGATATTTCTAAACCGGACTTTGAAACGCGTGTTGCGATTATCCAAGCCAAGACAAAAGACAAGAACTACCCCTTGTCTCAGGAGATTTTGCACGCGATTGCCGGGGCCATTCAATCTAATGTGCGAGAACTTGAGGGTGCGCTTAACAAGATTGTGGTTTATCACCAGTTTAAGAACATTCAGCCCACACTCACGTCAGTTCAACCGTTGCTCCAAAGTTTTTCTCCAGCTTCCAATTCAAAACAAAATATCACGCCTCGGCATTTACTGGATGTGATCACGCTTTACTTTGACATTCCTTTTGATGCGTTGCTTGGCAAGAGCCGAGAACGAAAATTTGCGTTTCCTCGCCAGGTTGCGATGTATCTTTTGCGCGAAGAGACACGATGCTCGTTTCCAGCTATTGGTGAGAACCTTGGCGGACGCGATCACACGACGGCCATGCACGCGTGCAACAAGATTGGCGAGATGGTGAAAAAGGATGAACAGCTTAAGCGCGATTTGATTTTGATTCGCGAAAAACTCTACAGCCAAAACCGGCCGACAGCTTCTGCGTAGAGGGTGAGTACATTGTGTGGACAAGCCTGTGCGAGAAGGGTGTGGGAAACAGGGATAAAGCCGAGGGTTCTTTCAAAGACGAAAAGCATGCACAGAATACGCCATGGTGCGTGCACAGAGGCTGTGTGAGAAAACGGCGTTGGATTTCCCATAACACAGCGGTGGAATGGAGTTATCCGAGGTATGCACACCCTCTACTACTGCTTCTATATTTTTATTTATTTATATAACTAACAAAGAACAACCGGTATGATCTTCGCTTGTACTCAAGAAAACCTTTTGCAAGGACTCTCCCTGGTCGGACACATCACAGGGAAAAATGCCAACCTCCCTATTTTGGGAAATGTGCTCATGAAGACAGAGGGCGGGAATTTGAAAATCTCGACTACGAATTTGGAGATGGCTGTATCAGCACTGGTACGAGGACGCGTGGAGCGGGACGGAGAATATACAGTCCCAGCAAAGCTGCTTCAGGATTATATTTCTTTGTTGCCAGATGGAAAGGTGGAATTGGAAGTGAAGGAGGATGCGCTTTGGGTGCGAGCGGATGGCAAGGAATCGAGCATCAAGGGAATGCCAGCATCTGAGTTCCCTCTTATCCCCAAGTTAACCAAGGAAGGTGGATATCGTATGAATGCGATTGCGCTCCGAGAAGCGATCGCGCAGGTTGCATTTTCTGTGTCTGTTTCTGAATCGCGCCCAGAGCTCTCTGGTGTTGCGTGTTATTTTCATGGACAAGCCGGGCAAGATCGCTTGGTCATGGCGGCAACAGATTCGTATCGGCTGTCAGAACGATCGCTTGCACTTATTACAGGTGGAAACCAGGCAGAAGCGAAATGCATTGTTCCAGCTCGCGCTATGCTCGAGGTTGCGCGCATTCTTTCGGCGTATAAAGACGATGTGGCTATGCCAGAAGATGCGGAATGGTCGATTACGGATAGCCAATTTGTGTTGACCTATGGAAAATTGGAATTGATTTCGCGGTTGATTGAAGGATCGTTCCCTGATTATCGCCAGATTATTCCTACGCAGTTTCGTGCGCATATTATTGTGTCACGCGGAGAATTGTTGAAAGCGATTCGCGCAGCGTCTTTATTTGCGCGCCAAGGCTTGTATGACGTGCTCCTTGATTTGGCCCCAGACGGAACCATGAAGGTGTCCTCGGCAGATACAGGCAAAGGAGCGCATACAACCACGCTCAAGGTAGAAACGAACGCTACAGAGGCCAGCAAGGTGACATTGAACTTCCGTTATGTGGCGGATGGGCTGTCTGCTCTAGGAACGGATAAAGTGAAGTTGAATATGATTGATGGGATGAACCCGATTGTGATTGTGCCAGCAGAAGGAGAAGGGTTTCAGTACGTGGTGATGCCGATAAGGCAATAAATACGGGGGTTTAAAGATAAAGGAGCGCTGAAAGAGCGCTTCTTTTGATTCTTGACGAAATGTGGGTTTTATGGTGAATTAAGGCGTTCCTTTGACAACGAGTGGAGGTGCACCATGGAAGAGGCAAAGAAACAAAAGCCGACGTTGATCGTGTTGCCAGAGCCATGCGGAGCGAATCCGTACGAAGGGGCTGCGGAGGCGATCGGTCATACCAACACGCCCAAGTTCCTGGAGTTTCTGGCATGGAGGGGGCGACACGCTGCGTGCGTGAAGATGCTTAGGACTGTGATTGGGTGGTCGAACATCTTTCGCGAGTTCCCCGGCCCTGGTCATGTCGAGTTCGTGGAGCCCACGCCCGAAAAAGAAACCATGTTCGTCCTCAAGATTGAGGTTCCCACAAGGGGTGGGGACATTGCTTCCTGTACGTTCTCTTGCACTGGACGCGCGCTTCTCGTAGATCCAGATGGGGTCTGTCGCTCTGTTGAGTATGAGGTGGGTTCGTGGAAAGAGGGGCTGGAGTCTTTTGTGCGCATCCTCGTATCCATGGAAGAGGAAGACATCAAGCAGGCTCAGCGCAGGGTGGGAAACATCCTGAGCGTCAAGATCATCTCGAAGGACGAGCTTCGGGCCAAGGACCTGGAAGATGACGAAGCGCAGTAAGTCGCTCGGGTTTTCCCTTCCGGATGCGCCGGGTGGTTTGCCGAGCGAAGGAGAGAAAGACGAAGCCTGGGAGAAGCGGCGCGATCGCGTCATGCTTCAGCTAGAGCGTCTTCTTTATCGCCTATTCTGGAACGTGGCCTGGGCCAATAGGGGTGTTGATGTCGTTCAAGACATAAGAGGGTCTGTTTGTTTGAAGCTGGTCCTACCACACGGTCCCGCAAGTGTTGTTCTGTGCGAGTTCAAAATAGACGGTACGTCCCAGGTTGCGCGGCTACTATCCGTCAGGT
>CAYUCD010000018.1:0-10523 GCA_964443265.1 uncultured Gammaproteobacteria bacterium
GGTATGGGTACGGGTTGTTCTTTCTCTGTTACTCGGCCGGTTCCAGAAACAGGAACCGGCCTGCGTCTCATGATCGGTCCGGAGGAAGAGCCCAAAAAGCGTCGTGGGTGGGTTATGTTCGAGATGGTGCTGACGACAGTACCAGAACCGGCAGAGACCTTCCTGCAGCTCATGGCCGCTGCGGCTGGCTTCAGCTATAAGGTGTTGGTTCGTGACATTGGAGACCTGGAGGGCTACCTGGAGTAGCTGTTTTTGTCCTTTTTCGTCCTTACGCCTCAGTTTTTAAGACTTGGGGCGTTTTTTTATTCTCCAATATTGACGGAACGCAAAATTTTGGCTATACTCGGCTCTCTTATGGATATTCGCAACATCGCCATTATTGCTCACGTTGACCACGGGAAAACCACCTTGGCTGATGCGCTTTTAAAGCAGTCTGAAACGTTCCGTGAACGTGGATTAGAAGGGGAAACTATTTTGGATTCCAATGAATTGGAACGCGAACGCGGAATCACGATTTTGGCGAAGAACTGCGCGGTGATGTGGAATGATATTAAAATCAACATTGTTGATACGCCTGGCCACGCGGATTTTGGCGGAGAGGTTGAACGTATCATGAACTTGGTGGATGGCGCGCTTTTGCTCGTGGACGCCAAAGAAGGACCAATGCCACAAACGCGTTTTGTGTTAAAAAAGGCGATCGAGGCTGGTCATCGTATTATTTTGGTTATCAATAAGATTGATAAACCAGATGCACGACCAGATTGGGTTTTGAATAAAGTTTTTGATTTGTTTGTGGATTTGGGCGCGTCTGATCGTCAAACGGATTTTCCGGTTGTGTATGCGTCTGCGAAGCAAGCAAAAGCTGGTTTAGATGCAGATCTTTCTAAGATGAAGGATGTGTTGCCTTTGTTTGAGACGATTGTGAATGAAATTCCTGCGCCAAAAGCAAATACAGAGGGGCCATTGCAGGTTTCTGTGGCGAACGTCAGCTACGATAATTATAAAGGCAAGATGGCTATTGGACGCGTGGTGCGCGGTATTTTCCGCCCAGGTCCAGTGATGTGGATCAATCGTGATGGCGTTTCTGCGCCTGCAAAAATCGCGAATGTGTTTGAGTTTATGGGATTGGGCAAGCACGAAGTAACGGAAGCATTAGCAGGGGACATTGTCGCGTTTTCCGGTATCTCAGACATCAACATTGGCGAAACCATCGCAGACCTCAATCAACCAGAAGCGTTGCCGGTTATTCAGATTGAAGAGCCAACCGTGAAAATGACCTTTGCGGTAAACACCTCCCCATTTGCTGGAAAAGAAGGCCAATTCACCACGTCTCGCAATATCAAAGAACGCTTGGAACGCGAATTACAGAATGATGTGGCGTTGCGTGTGGAAGTGGCTGGTGGCGAAGGAACCTTTATTGTGTCTGGTCGCGGTGAGCTTCATCTTTCCATTTTAATCGAAAAGATGCGTCGTGATGGATTTGAGTTACAGGTTTCACGTCCACAAGTTATTTTTAAAGAAAAGGATGGTCAGAAATTGGAACCATTTGAAGAAGTGAGTATCGAATGTCCAGAAACAAAGAGCGGATCTGTGATTGAAAAAATGGGACGCCGCCGCGGAGAAATGACGGATATGCGCGTGGAGCCATCTGCCAATGCAGGACAGGAAGGCATGGCGTATTTGCAGTTTGAGATTCCTACGCGCGGTTTGATCGGCTATCGCAATGAATTCATGGTTGATACGCGCGGACAAGGTGTTTTGAACACGCTGTTTTTGGGCTATCGTCCATACATTGGCATGATCGAATCTGCTCCGCACGGTTCTTTGATCTCTTGGGAAACAGGAGAATCAAATTCCTACGGCATGCAAGCTGCGCAAGAACGCGGACAGCTTTTCATCAGCCCTGGCATGCAGGTGTATGAAGGAATGGTTGTTGGACAGAACGCGAAACCTGAAGATTTGGAAGTGAATATTTGCAAAGAAAAACGTTTGAGCAACATGCGTTCAAAAGGCGATGGTGTGGCAGAAGGGTTGGATGTGCCTCGCACCATGTCTTTGGAAGAAGCATTGGAATATATTGGTGATGATGAATTGCTCGAAGTGACGCCAAAGTCCTTGCGTATTCGCAAGCAGATGTTAAAGGCATTTGAACGCAAGCGCGTGGCAGACGGCCGTCCACGGACGTTTTAAAAAGAGAAGATGCGTGGGTCCTGTCCCGCGCCAATAGATATAAGCCTAAACACCCTCCCCTTGACGCGGAGGGTGTTTTATGGTATATTTCTACGTCTTTTGAGGAGTCTGGCGCTGGAATTTTCTGGCGGGATGACCTCAAGAGCGGTGAAGGATTCTGGGAGATGACCGTCGCAATAGGCGCCGGAGTTGACCCAGGGTCAAGGAGGCGTGTCATGAGCAAGAAGTGGTATGACCCGGAAGTCGAGTATGACCAGAACAACGGAACGCTCGCGGTTCGTCCGGCTGCGACCGGCAGGCTCAAGAGCCTGATCAAGCAGGCGTCCGGAGGCTACGATCGTACGTGGGTGTTCAAGGATGTGCCCGTCTACCGCGACAACGACGGGGACGAGCGTATCTGCCATCACCTCAGGGGCGTTGTTGTCGGCACGTACGATGAGGGCATGAAGTTCCTGGCGATGTGCAAGGAGATCGGCCTCATCGTGACGAACGCTGGCATGTTCGTTCCGTTCAGTAACGGCGAGCGACGAGAGGGCTCTTCGCTCCGACCGAAGTACGAGTACAACATGACGGACTTTCAGGAGTGCGAGCTCAAGGTCATGCGCTGGGATCTGCCCACGCGCGCCCAGCTCCTCGAGATCCTGAAGTCCGCGGAGTAGGACTGAAGCACCTTCCATCCCATTAACCCCGACGCCAGCGCCGATGGTGCTCACGAAGGAGGTTTTACATGCCGGGCGGTCGAGACTTCGGCGACTCGATCACGCCCGGGTTCTCTCAACACAACGATGCAACTGCATCGTTTTTTTTGTCTAAAATTATTTAATTCGCCTACGCGGTGGTGCAAGTTACAGCTCTAACGGTTGGCCGACTGTGTAATTGGTCCAGAATTCATCGGGAATATCTTTGACGAGTGATGCCCAGCCAGATCCCCAAAGTTCTTTTGCTTTTTCTTCTGTTGGTACCCAACGCAGAGTGCCGAAGCTATCAACCACCACATAGACCGAAGGCGCGGTGCGGAGTTTGACGAGCGATCCTGGTTTATAGGTGACATTGCGATTGAGTGGATATTCGATAATGGAAGCAGGCGTTGCGAGAATCACCTCATCAAAGTTTGGAAACCAAGATGAAAAAGTTGGATCATTTGGGAATATGAGGCGTTCACCGTTATTCATCAAACAGTAAACCGTTGAAGAAAGTTGGGTGCGTGCCACGTATTCGCAATCAAGATCAGAATCTTGCACGAACACAGCATTTTGGTGATAGCGCGTGTAGTCTTGATGCGCGAAATAACGATCGTGATCATTGATTCCATAGGTATCCAGCCAGGTCATGACAGAACGGATGTCTTGAAGTTCGTAAGTCACGGTGTAGGTGTTATCGCCGTTTGTGGTTGTGACAATGCGCGTTGGAACGCCAATGAGTCGATCACCTTGATCAAGAGCAGCTCCGCCAGAATCGCCCGGGCTTATTTCTGCGTCAGTTTGAATAATGCCATGTTCAAATTTTTCAATGGTGCCGGTTCGTGAGAAAAGCTGTTGCCCTCCAAACGGAAAGCCGTACAAAGAAAGCGGTTCGTGAAGAACAGCAAATTCATTTGTTTGCAGCATGGGGAACGGTTTTGGAATTACGAAATCTCCGATCGGGTCTTCAATTTTGAGAATGGCATAATCGCGGTTTTTTGATTCGTCGAATGTGTATTTGACGATCGAGGCGCGATAAAAATAGGTTGGAGCTCCATTTTCTAATTCAATAAGTCCAACACGACAACTTGTGGCTGGCGTTTTTGAGCGAATCTCGATGGCGACGTGCGCGGCTGTTAAAACATAGCCCGCGTCACCGTTGATGATAGAGCCGGAACCTTGTCTACCTGCGCAATCAACGCGCACAACAGCTTGGAGATACGGTGTCAGAGCTGCTTGTGTGGCAAGAGGGGATAGGGACGGTAAAAGGAGGGCAACAACGAGAAGGATTTTCAGGGAAAAGCGGGGCATAAAATCTTTTCAAATGATACGGGGTGGGCAAAGGTTCTACAAGTTTTGCTTGTGTGCTATTCTCGCTCCGGCTATGAGACGAGAAATTGTTTTGGATATTGAAACGCGCAACACCTTTCAAGATGTTGGGGCGTATAATCCGGCTTTACTGACGGTGTCACTTGTGGGGGTTTATTTTTACGAGACAGATACATTTGAGGCGTTTTTAATGGAAGATTTGCCTAAGCTTTGGCCACGGTTAGAGCGCGCGGATCGCATCATTGGGTACAACCTTTTAGGTTTTGATTATCCATGCTTGCAAACCTATTACACAGGCGACATGATGCGTTTGCCCACGGTCGATCTTTTGGTGGAAATTGAGCATAAGCTCGGGTTTCGTATCAAATTAGACGATGTGGCGCATGCAACGCTTGGGATGGGTAAATCTGGGAATGGGTTGATGGCGGTTGAGTTTTGGAAAAAGGGAGAAATTGAAAAATTAAAGGAGTATTGTTTGCAAGATGTCCGTGTGACACGCGATGTGTATGAGCATGCGCTGGCGCACGGGGAAGTCTCTTATGTTGACCGTAATGGTCAAAAGCAGACGATTCCTCTTCCGATTCAACCGGTTGCTCCTGCAGAGCGCCCGGCAATCAACTTGTCTCTTGGATTGTAGGTGGATTTATCCACACGGCGCTTGCTATGGGTTGTGGTATAATTCTTTTTAGACCACTAGTCCTAGTGGTTTAAACGGTCGTTGAAGAAAAAGGAGTTCACGCCAATTCACCACCAGCGTTTACGCTCGGTGATGAGCCTCGTTTTTCATCGGCTGTTCTTGAATCTTTTTTATTTGGTCCTATGAAAGAACAGGCCCATGTTTCTGCTGCTTCTAAAATTGGCAGCGAGTGGTTAGATCCAGCAAAAGCAACAGAGGCGGTGTGGCGTTATGTCACATCTCTTAAGTCTGTGCGCAAACGCGACGGACGTATCGAAGATTTTCAACCAGAGAAATTAGACCGTGCTATGCGCTTGGCGTTTGCCGAAGCGGGCATTGTGAATGATCAAGCGGTTCACGATTCTGTTCAGCGTGTGATCACGCGTTTGCAAGCACAGTTTGATGGTCATACGATTCCGCAAACAGATGAGATTCGCGAGGCGATTGGTTTAACCTTGATTGATGAAAATTTGTCGCACGTGGCAAAAAAATATTTGATGTTTCGCTCGCGCCGCAACATGATGTCGCGCGAACCCGTGTATGGAAAAGGTATTACGTTTCCTCGTTTTTATACAAAAGAGGGCATGCATCCATACGACCAATTAACGTGGGAAAAACGTGACGCCACATTGACCAATGAAAAAGGAAAAGTGATTTTTGAACAAAAAGACGTGGAGATGCCGGTTTTCTATTCTCAAACTGCCACGAATATTATTGTTTCTAAGTATTTCCGCGGACGATTAGGAACCCCAGATCGCGAAACATCCATGCGTCAGCTTGTGGATCGCGTTGCAAAGACGATTACTGGATGGGGACGCCAAGGCGCGTATTTTGCTACGTCGCAAGATGCAGATGTGTTTGAGCAGGAACTTTCTTCGATCCTCGTTAATCAGCGTGCATCCTTCAATAGTCCGGTTTGGTTTAATGTGGGCGTAAATCCGCATCCGCAGTGTTCTGCGTGTTTTATCAATTCCGTGCAAGATGACATGCGTTCGATTTTGAATCTCGCGGTGACAGAAGGCATGCTCTTCAAATATGGTTCTGGTTCTGGGGCAAATCTTTCTACCTTGCGATCTTCCAAAGAACATTTGTCTCAATCGTCTGGCAAATCTTCCGGTCCGGTTTCTTTTATGAAGGGCTTGGATGCGTTTGCGGGCGTGATCAAGAGTGGAGGCAAAACACGTCGTGCAGCAAAGATGGTGGTTTTGAATGTTCAGCATCCTGATATTTTGGAGTTTGTGTGGTGCAAGGCAAAAGAAGAAAAGAAAGCACACACATTGATCGATGCAGGATATGACGCGTCTTTGGATGGGGAAGCGTATGGTTCGATTTTCTTTCAAAATGCAAACAATTCTGTGCGCGTGAATGATGAGTTTATGCGTGCGGTAGAAGCAGATGGAGAATGGGCCACCAAAGCTGTCACAACAGGCGATGTGTGCGAACGATTTCGTGCACGCGAAGTCATGCGTCAAATTTCGCAGGCAGCGTGGGAATGCGGAGATCCTGGCATGCAGTACGACACCACGATCAATGATTGGCACACCTGTTTGAATACAGATCGCATTCACGCGTCAAACCCATGCTCTGAATACATGTTTTTGAATGATTCAGCTTGCAACCTCGCGTCGATTAATTTGATGCGCTGTCGCAAAGAGAATGGAGATTTTGATGTGGCTGCGTACGAACATATTTGTCGCACACTCATCACAGCGCAGGAGATTTTGATTGGTTTTTCTAGCTATCCTACGCCAGCGATCGAACAGAACTCGTTTGATTTCCGTCCGCTTGGTATTGGTTACGCAAACCTTGGCGCTCTCCTCATGACTATGGGTTTTGCGTATGACTCTGATGATGGACGTAATGTTGCGGCTGCGATCACATCCATTTTGTCCGGAAGTTCATACGAACAATCTGCCAAGATCGCGGAGAAGTTAAATCCATTTGCTTTGTATGCGAATAATCGCGACTCCATGTTGCGTGTGATTGGCAAGCATCGCGACTCTGCGTATCAGCTTGATCAAAAAGGCGTGGCCAAAGATTTATGGCAAGAAGCGCGCGATGTGTGGACCCGAACGTTAGAGTTGGGCGAACGCGTTGGATTCCGCAATGCGCAGATTTCGGTGTTGGCACCTACGGGAACGATTTCGTTTATGATGGATTGCGCGACCACGGGTATTGAACCAGATATTGCGCTCGTAAAATATAAATGGCTTGTGGGCGGAGGATTGCTCAAAATTGTGAATGATACGGTTCCAGAGGCTTTGCACCGATTGGGTTATTCCGAAAGTGAGTGCCGCGAGATTCTCGAATTTATTGATAAGAACGACACAATCGAAGGCGCTCCGCATCTAAAAGCAGAACATCTTTCTGTGTTTGACTGTGCGTTTAAACCAGCCAAGGGTACTCGTTCCATTCACTATCGTGGACACATTCGCATGATGGCTGCGGTTCAGCCGTTTATTTCTGGCGCTATTTCTAAGACCGTGAACATGCCAGAAAACGCCACGGTTGAGGAAGTGATGAATGTGTATATGGAAGCATGGAAGCTTGGGCTCAAAGCTGTGGCGATTTATCGCGATGGATGTAAGCACGTGCAACCACTGACCTTGAGCAGAGAAGAAGGAAAAAAGAAGACAGAAACAAAGGCGGTTGTGTCTGCCACGGCCACGGGTGAGGCTTATGCGCCACGCAGACGACGTTTGAATGACGAACGACGTGCAATCACGCATAAGTTCCAAATTGGAACGTCTGAGGGCTATTTAACGGTTGGGTTGTATGACGATGGTATGCCAGGTGAGATTTTTATCACCATGAGCAAGCAGGGAAGTGTGATGCGAGGATTAATGGATGCGTTTGCGACCTCCATTTCCATTGGCTTGCAATACGGCGTTCCGCTTAAAGTCTTGGTCAATAAATTCGCGCACATGCGGTTTGAGCCATCTGGCTTTACCATGAATCCGAGCATTCGCTTGGCAAAGTCTGTGGTGGATTACATTTTCCGTTGGCTTGCTCTTAAATTCCTTTCTGCAGAAGAACGACGAGCTGTTGGCATTAATGTAGAAGGACCAACCACGTCTATTGCCACAGATGCAGACGCTGCGGTTTCTGTTACTGAGCCGGTCGTACCCGCCGACGATACAAGACAAGCAAAATTATTAGATCCAACACCAGGCGCGACTTCTGGATCTGCAAAGCTTACGAGCAGTTTTGACAATCAATCTGATGCACCAGCTTGTGACACGTGCGGATCGATTATGGTGCGCAATGCAGCTTGCTATAAATGTTTGAACTGCGGAGCTACGAGTGGTTGCTCTTAAAAGAATAAAAAAAGCCCCCGTCGCGTAGAGCTATGGGGGCTGAGAATGAGGACAGAGTGGAGCTAGTGGTTGTGCGTGTTCGTGCGCGTGAACACGACCATGTCTGCGAAGACGACCTCGAACGTGCCATCCACCGAGAGAACGGCGCCGTTCTCGTCCACGGTACGGATCGTGATCGTTTTGTTTGCCCGCTCGAGCGTGACCGCCCACTCGACGAACATTTTCCAGACATGCGTGGAGAGCAACTTGGTGCCGGTGTGCGCGAGAACGAGCTTGGTCTTGTCGCCTGAGAACGCGCTTGTGCATGCGCGCTCCAGGAACATCATGAAGATGTCGTCGTCGGCAATGAGTCGTTCGTTCGTGTTCGGCTCTGGCATGGGCGTCTCCTTTCAGACGTGGAAGGTGCAGGGAAGGTGTTATTCAACCTGAAAGTTTCGTTTTTGTCAAGCATTACGCTATGTCTGATACGCAAAATCAAGTCTGGGGATTGATCCAGCTTTTTACGGGCCATGGAAAAGGAAAAACCACGGCCGCGCTTGGAACTGCGATTCGTGCGGTTGGGCGTGGCAAGCGCGTAGCCATGTTGTATTTTGACAAAGGCGGGGATGGCCACTATTCAGAACGTACGCTTTTGCGAACCATCCCAAACATGGATGTTTATCCCACAGGGCTTGATCGCATTGATCCAGTGACAGGCACGTTTCGTTTTGGCGTGACCGAGGGCGACAAAGAAGAGGGAAGACGTGCGTTGCAACTCCTCGAGACCCTTTTTGCGTGCGGGGAACACGATATGATTGTGCTGGATGAAATTAATTCTTCGACAGCTCTTGGCATTATCGAAGAAGCCGCTGTCCTACGTTTGTTGGAACAGCGGCCTCATCAGATTGAATTGATTTTAACGGGAAGAAACGCGCCTCAGTCGTTTATGGATCTTGCGGATCTCGTCACAGACATGAGCCTTGTTAAGCACTACTTCTACCAGGGCATTAAAGCCCGCGAAGGATTGGATTATTAAATTATTCCTCCTCTTCTTCTCCGTCTGGCATCTTGAGATCGTCTTCGCGCAATTCTTTCTCTAAACGGCTCAAGGCTTTGAGCTCATCTACTTCTTCTGCCTCGTCCAGCACTTCTTCAACAACAGCTGGTTCAACTGTTTCTTGGCCCGCAATTTTTTCTACAGGCTCTTCTTCTTCCTCTTCGGTAGCAGTTGGTGTGAGAGCGGATAAATTGTTCATGTCAGGATCCTCTTCGTCTGGATCCCAGGTTGCGTGCCCCGGCGAAATGTTGTGTGACATAGTGATCACGATTGAACGATTAAATGAAAAAGATGTGAGAACGAAGATAACACACGCGAGTGCGTGTGTGGAGTGGATAAATCCTCTGTGCGTGGCAAGATAACGAACGAATGGTGACTTGGCAAGGAGGTGTGTGATTGGTACCGTGTTTCCCTGACGTATGTCTTCTTTTTTTCTCGTTTTTTTCGTGATTTTGGGCTTTGTTGGCCTTGCGTGTTTAATGCTCTGGCTTTCAAAGCGCCAAGCGGGTCCCATTGATCCGCAAGTGTTCTCCTTATTACAACAGCGCATGGAGACCTTGAATCAAGACGTGCGTTCTACCCTGACAGAGAATGTTCGTCAACAGCAACTCACGAGCCATCAGATGACGGGCGTGGTGCGTGATGTATCAGAGCGCTTGGTGAAGATCGAGGAGACGAACAAACAAGTGCTTGGTTTTTCAGGCCAACTTGAACAATTGCAACGTATTTTAACCAATCCAAAGCAACGCGGTATTTTGGGCGAATATTATCTCGAAACCTTGTTGAAGAACGTATTTGCTCCTCAGCAGTATCAAATGCAGTACAAGTTTCAAGATGGTGAAATTGTGGACGCGGTGGTGTTTGTTCAAGAAAAGATCATCCCGGTTGATTCAAAGTTCAGTCTTGAGAATTATAATCGTCTTGTTGAAGAACAGAACCCAGAAGAGCGTGTGCGTCTTGAAGCGGTGTTTGTGAATGACTTGAAGAATCGCATCAAAGAAACCGCAAAATATATTCGTCCGCAGGAAGGCACCATGGATTTTGCGTTTATGTTTATTCCGCACGAGGCGATCTATTATGATTTGTTAGTGAATAAGATCGGCGCGGCGACGATTGAAGATACAGAAAGCCTGTTGCATCGCGCAGCATCGAAGTATCATGTGATTATTGTTTCTCCCACATCTTTTTCCGCGTATCTTCAAACGGTCTTACAAGGATTGAACGCGATGCAGATCGAAGAGCAAGCGCAGGAAATTCGCATTCGCGTGGGTGATTTGGGGCGTCATTTGGCTGCG
>CAYUCD010000019.1:0-10320 GCA_964443265.1 uncultured Gammaproteobacteria bacterium
TGCGGTTTGCCTTTCTTTTTTTGTGGATGATGAGGCGCTGGATCTTTCGTCTCTTCAGCTCGCTCCTTCTGATCCGTATTTTCGTTTTTGGTTTTTTTCTTTGCTACCCCTGTTTGATGATGGGATTTCTTCCTCGCTTTGGCAGGCGAATCAATCGCTTCTCTCTTTTCATCCCTTGGTTTCTTCTTGGCCTGTTCATTCGGATGTGATGGTTTCTCGCCCGCTTTTTCAATGGCCAGTTTTTCGTTTGTTTGAAGGCTTGGCCCGTTCTTTTCAAAAGCGCGCATTTCCTTTGGCGCTACGAACGCGTATGAACCAAGATACCTGCGTTGTTGTTACAGACCATGTGTTAAAGTTTCATGTGGAAGATGGGCGTGTGGTATTTCGTACTTTGTGCGAGGAACGTTGTCTTCGTTATGGCATCCCTTCTTAGTGTGCTTCGTTTGATCGCTTCTCGGATTGCTCCCTTTGTGTGGCGGTTCTGGCTTTTTTTGTTGCCCTGGCAAGCACGTTGGTTTATGGAGGGACCTTTATTAGGAGGGTGGCCTTGGGAGCAAGGGCGTTTTTCCATCTACCTTTCCTGGGTGTTTACCCTTCTTCTCTTTTTCTGTGCGGTGCTTGCACCACGCGTCGTATCTTTTCAGTCTCGAAAACGTTTTTGGACGATTTTGGGAGCAGGAATGTTTTTTCTTGCTTTGTTTTTTACCCAAGCCCCGCTTCCAACGTTCGCGTGGATATTGGAAGTCGGTAGTCTTTGTCTTGCTACGTGGTCATTTCAACGACTTCGTATTTCTTCGATTTTATTTGGTCGGTGGTTTGTGATTGCGCTTATTCCGCACGCGTTGCTCGCTCTTTGGCAAATCTCTTTTCAGCATGTTTTTGGTTCTTCTTGGCTTGGAATGGCTTCACAAGATCCTTCTATGCCAGGCGTTTCTGTGATTGCTGTGGAAGGTAAACGCTGGTTACGCGCTTATGGAGGATTTCCTCATCCGAATATTTTTGGTGGTTGGCTTGCTCTTGGGAGTGTGATTGCTGTTTGGCTTTTTCTTTCTGGCCGTACGTTTTGGGAACGGTTTTTTCCACTCGTCATCCTCCCTCTTTTTTCTATCGCATTAGTTTTTACGTTTGGACGTACAGCGTGGCTCGCGCTTCTTTTTGCTTTGTTTGTTTTTGGTTGGTTGGTGTTTGTTTTTCATCGCGTCTTTTTTTCTCGCTTTTGCTTAGCAGCCCTTCTATTTTTCTCGGTTGCCTTTGTTGTGATTATGGCGTGGCGACCACTTGTTGCTACACGCTGGCTTATGACTGGGCGCTTGGAACAGCAATCTTTTGATCAGCGATTTCAGGGCGCTTCCTTTGGTCAATCTCTCTTTTTTGCTCATCCGTTTCTTGGTGTGGGTCCGCGCGCAGCGGGGTTTGCTCTTGCGAAGATTTATCCAGAGAGTGGCCCGGTTTTGCCTCATTCTGTCGTACGCCTCGTTTTTGCAGAAGTGGGCTTTTTGGGTTTTTTAGGTCTCTGCCTTATGGGATTTGCTACTTCCTTTTGGCGTCTGCCTTCTCGTCGATTTTTGATCGCTGGAGCTGTCTTGGTTGTGCTTGCGGCGTTTGATCATTATTTGTGGTCTTTTTGGAGTGGTCTTTCCCTTGCTTTTTTGGCTTATCTTTGGGTTTTTTTGCCAGAGGAACGGGTATTGACAAGGTAGGGCTTTTTTTGGCAAGCTGTGCACATGTTTTAGCATTCTCATTCGGAGAGTGCTAATCAAAACTTTACTCATTCTTTACTCTTTTTTTTGAGGTATGACCTTACGTCCTCTTAGTGACCGTGTGATTGTGGTGGCCACCACAAAAGAAGAAATGACCAAAAGCGGCATTTTGTTACCTGAAACCGTAGATAAGGAGCGCCCAGAACAGGGTGAGGTGATTGCTATTGGACCTGGCAAGATGCTGGAGAATGGTTCTCGCGCTGCGATGAACGTTCAGGTTGGTCAAAAAGTGATTTTTAAAAAGTATTCGCCTGATGAGGTGAAAATCGACGGCAAAGAATATCTCGTGCTTGCCGAATCAGACATCATGGCGGTGATTGAATAATTTATTTTATTTCTATGGCTAAAGTAATTGTGTTTGATGAAGCAGCCCGCCAAGCCCTCAAGCGTGGTGTGGATCAGCTTGCGAATGCGGTGAAAGTGACGCTTGGTCCAAAAGGACGCAATGTGGTGATTGATCGCGGTTACGGAGCGCCTACGATCACAAAAGACGGCGTGACCGTGGCAAAGGAAATTGAATTAGAAGATAAACAAGAAAATGTTGGTGCAGAACTTGTGAAAGAAGTTGCCTCGAAGACGAATGATGTGGCTGGTGATGGAACCACAACAGCGACGGTTCTTGCACAGGCGATGATCGCAGAAGGATTGAAAAATATCACAGCCGGTGCAAACCCGTTGGCGATTAAACGCGGAATGGAAAAGTCTGCAGAAGCGGTTGTGAATGAATTACGCGATCATGTTTCTCAACCTGTCACGGGCGACAAGATTGAACATGTGGCTTCGATTTCTGCGAATGATCGTGAGATTGGCAAGATTATTGCTTCTGCCATGAATCAAATGGGACGCGATGGCGTGATTACGGTGGAAGAATCTCAGTCTTTTGGCGTGGAAATGGAAGTGGTGAAGGGCATGCGCATTGAAAAAGGCTATGCTTCCCACTACATGATTACGAATCAGGAACGCATGGAAGCGGAATACAGCGATCCATTGATTTTGGTCACGGATAAGAAAATTTCTTCCGTGCAGGATTTACTTCCGATTTTGGAAAAGGTTCTTAAAACTGGCAAGAAAGATTTGGTCATTGTGGCTGATGATGTGGATGGAGAAGCGCTCACCACGCTCGTCGTCAACAAATTGCGCGGGATTTTTAACGCGTTAGTTGTGAAAGCTCCTGGTTTTGGTGATCGTCGCAAAGAGATGTTGCAAGACATTGCGATTGTTACGGGCGCAACATTCATCACAGAAGATATTGGATTGAAAATTGATTCTGTTGAATTAGAGCATTTAGGCTCTGCGCGTAAAGTTATTTCCACGAAAGATGCGACCACGTTTGTGGATGGAAAAGGGGATCAAGCACAGGTCGGAGCTCGTACGAACGCGATTAAGGCTCAGTTGGATTCCACGGAATCGCAATTTGATCGTGAGAAGCTTCAGGAACGTCTTGGAAAATTAGCCGGAGGTGTTGGCGTTATCAAAGTTGGTGCTGCCACAGAAGTGGAAATGAAAGAAAAGAAGCATCGTATTGAAGACGCGATTTCTGCGACCAAGGCTGCGGTGGAAGAGGGAATCGTGCCTGGGGGTGGTGTTGCCTTGCTACGCGCTATTTCTTGCTTGGATCTTTTGAAGGTTGAAGGAGAAGAAGCGATCGGTGTGCGCATTATGAAGAAAGCCATGGAAGAACCTTTGAAGATCATTGCTTCAAATGCAGGCAAAGATGGTTCTGTGGTTGTTGAAGAGGTGAAGCGTTTGAAGGGTGCAGAAGGATACAACGCAGAGATGGATCGTTATGAAAATTTGGTGGATGCGGGAATTATTGATCCAACCAAAGTGACGCGCTCAGCTTTGCAAAACGCTACTTCTGTGGCCTCGCTCTTCCTGACAACGGAATGTGTGATTACAGAAAAACCAAAGAAAGAAGAACCAATGCCACACGGACCAGAAATGGGCGGAGGCATGGGATTTTAAGAGGAAACATGAATACAAAAGACGACCTGCGGGTCGTCTTTTTGGTATGAATCTTGGATTGTTAGGCCACCTGTTGTTCAAAGTATTCATCATTCGCTTCCACGATCTCTTCGAGGTCGCTCGTTTCTTCCGCGTTGACGGTGAATGTATCTAGCAATTTTTGAACTTGTTCCATTTCTTGTTCTTTTTCTATGTCCCCGTTTAATTTTGTTGTATGTGCGGCGTGTTCAAAATCAAGAAGCGAAACATCTGCGTCAAAGATAATTCGAATTTTAGGTCGTCTTTTTCCCGGCGCTTTTGGTAATTGATAATCTTTATAGCGTATGTTTTCTAGGTAAATATTACCTTCTTGAATGTCGTTGTGTGTGAATCCCAGTCGGTGTAGTTCGTTATAAGCCATTGTGATTTTTTCTCCAACGTGATCAGAAAAACGGAGTGCGATTTTTTCTCCTCGGGTTTCTCGTAAAAAAGATTTTAAAGAATTGTTATGCGTGTCACGTGGAAGACGTTCAAGAATGATTCCGCATTTTGGGATATCTGCAGGCTTGATAACGGCGATCGCTTGGGGGATCTTTAGGTTCTGTTTTGGATCCTTTTGTATTGCTTCTTGAATTTCTTCGTGGATCATCATTTCTCGTTCCAACTCTCTTCCTTTTGGCATCTCTTTTAGGCAGAGGAATGTTAGAAAAGGATATTGAGAAATATACGGTTCTTTCATGAGTGAAAGAATTTGTCGTTCACGTGGGACGTTTGTTTCGGATAAAAAGTTCCCTCCTAAATAATACTCGAGATAATGCGGGTCGCTCATCACAGCCTGGCTTGCTTCGTTTAGGATGTTTTGGAGCTCGTCTTCATTCAGGCCTTTTACTTGGGTTAAGGCTTGCTCAGATTGTTCTGTTTTATGACGATCGAGGATCTGTAGGATCTGTGATTTTATCCTTGGGCGCTCCTGTTTCTCTTGGAGAATGGGAGGGTTATCAAAATGAGACATAGGCTGTGAATAGCATGAAGTATAGCCATAGAGTTTCTGAAGCGCTACTAGGGGTTGACATAGGCTCAAATATGGGCTTAAATAGCCTATTCCTTAAGGAGGAGAGGAAATGAAGGCCACGGACATTGATCAGGCGATGGACGCGCGTATCGCTGGGATCCTGTCCGATGTCTTTGACATTGTGCGGGGTCCTAGGGGCATGCAGTATTACGTAGGAAGTGGAAAAGACGGGTATGTGTACCGTCTCTTCAATCCACGCAATCTCCGGGATCATACGTTTGACCGGTTTGTGCTCAAGGTCTGGAATGAATCGTTCCTTCAGCGACAAGCAGAGGTGGACATTCATCGCAGAGCTTTGGAGCTTGCTTCTCCCTTCTTCGATGTTCCGAGGCTTTCTGTCGTGGACTTTGATCGTGGCGGTTTCGTCATGGAACGTGTTCCTGGAAAGACGGCTTATCGGGCCCTTTTCCGAGAGCGTCGTTTTCTGACGGAGGAATTTGCTGCTTCGATCATTGATGCGTTTCGTGCCTTGAATGAGGCTGGCATTTGCCACGGCGATGCGCATACGGGCAATTACCTCTTCACAGAAGAGGAGATCGCCTCGTCCGCGCGCGGTCCTGTGCTTATGGAGGCACGTCTGTGGATCATTGATTTTGGACGTAGCTTTCTTGGGCGAGGAAACGCTGACGTGCAGTGGGTGCAGTCGGATCTCGTTCCCAAGATTCTCAAGGAGGAACAACTTCTTTAGGCCCCTGGTGTCTACCCGGGGCTTTTTATTTTCTCGCCAAAATTCATTAAATAGCTTAAGCTTGCTTCATGTTCGAGGATTTGTTTCAACGCATTGATTCCTTGCGTGCCCGCTTAAATGAGGCATGGGGTCTTTTGGGTTTGGACCGAGCAAAAAATGAGATTTCTGCGCTTGAGACAGAGGTTGGACAAGTGGATTTTTGGAACGATCCAGGGCATGCAAAAGAAGAGCTGCAAAAGCTGTCGGATTTGAAAAAAGACCATGATGCCTGGGCTACGCTTCGCGCAGAGCTTTTGGAATTAGAAGAAATGATGCGCATGTCTTTGGAAGAAAAAGATGCTGGGCTTGCCGAAGACTTTCAACAAAAGATTGAAGCGCTTGAGAAGCGTTACCTTGATCAAGAATTTTCTCTTTTGTTTTCTGGTGTGTATGACGCGCGACCAGCTATTGTTTCGATTCATGCAGGCGCTGGTGGAACAGATGCGCAAGATTGGGCAGAGATGTTAGAACGCATGCTTGTCCGTTATGCAGAGCGTAAAGGATGGCATGTGCGTTTAGTGGATGAATCACGCGGAGGAGAAGCGGGGATTAAGTCTGCGACGTTTTTTGTTTCTGGACGTTATGCGTACGGACATTTGAAAAGTGAACACGGTGTTCATCGACTCGTGCGTCAGTCGCCGTTTAATGCGGATGCGCTGCGTCAAACATCCTTTGCGCTTGTGGAAGTCGTTCCGGAGGTTGATGAAGATGTTTCGGTTGATATTGATCCAAAGGATTTGCGCATTGATACGTTTATGAGCGGTGGCAAGGGCGGACAGTCTGTGAATACGACGTATTCTGCGGTGCGTATTGTGCATTTACCTACGAAGATCACGGTTTCTTGTCAGAATGAACGCTCGCAAACACAGAACCGAGAGACGGCCATGAAGATTTTGAAATCTAAATTGGTTTTGTTGCGCGAGCAAGCTTTGCAAGAAGAAAAACAAAAATTACGCGGAGAGTTTAAGAGCGCAGAATGGGGGAATCAGATTCGTTCGTATGTGGTGCACCCGTATCATCTTGTAAAGGATCATCGCACAGATGTGGAAACAGCAGACACAGATGCAGTTTTGAATGGAGAGTTGGATTTATTTGTAGAAGGATATTTACGTTGGCAGGCAAAAGCAAAAGACGCGTTGAAGTAAGCGCTTTTCGCTGATACACTACGTGTATTCATGGCCCCTCCGGTCCTTTCTTCTAAACCTTCTTGGAAGGAGATGTTTACGGCTTTGCCGTTTGCATTGGGTTTTGTGTATCGATCAAAACCTTCTCTTTTTATTGCTTCCGTTTTATTAAGTGTTCTTTCTTTTCCTGTTGCGCTTGTTTCTGTGATTGGTGTGAGGGGACTTACGGATGCGCTTCTCGCTTCCTCTTCTTCTCTTGCCTGGACATGGGGTGGTGTTTTGGTTGGTGTGAGTTTTTTGGGCGTTGCTATTTCTTCTTTGCGTGAATGGTTTACAGATCTTCAGCGTTATCGTACGGAAATCGCTCTTGATGAAGAAGAAATTAAACACGTGATCGCTTTGCCGTATGCGACGATTGAAAGCCCGGATTTTCAAGCGCTTTCTTCGGCGTATCGTCGCAAGAGCCATGTCGTGATTAATCTTCAAACAAATGGTATTCGATCGCTCGAGAATTTGATGGCGGTGTTGGGGCTTCTTGGTGGTTTTACGATTTTGCCTTGGCCTGTCGCGGTTCTTTCTGTTCTTTCTTTGGTTGCTACGGTCGTTTTATTTGTCCGTTTCACAGAATTCCATTGGAATATTTTAACCGCGGATACGCGCGAGGGTCGGCGTGCAAATTATTACCAAGGAGTTCTTACGCAACCAACCTCAACGCTTCAGGCACGTGCGCTTGGATTAGAAAAGTCTTTTTTGCATCGATGGCAGGGAATCGCTGAACGATTATTTAAACTTCGCAGGGGAGCTTCGGTTCGTTCTGGGCGCGTGGTGCTCGTTGGAGGATCTTTGCAGGTTGCAGGGCAGGCGATAGGACTTTTACTTTTAATTCCTAGCGCACTCGCTGGTGTCGTCACGTTAAGTGCGTTTGTGGTTTTTCTTACAACGTATCAGCGCATGGCTTCTACGCTTGAGAATTTTAGCTGGCAGTTCGGGTTTCTTCTTCAAGAATCCAGTTTCCTGTCTGTGTTTAAACGTTTTTACGCTGTTTCTCATGAACAGGACGCAGGAAAGGCGCTTCCGCGTGGGCCATTAGAAATTCGCTATGAAGATGTTTGGTTCCGTTATCCAGGCACAGATGTGGATGTGGTGCGTGGATTAAATCTTACGTTTACAGAAGGCGAGCACTTGGCATTTGTTGGATTGAATGGTGCTGGCAAGACCACGTTGTTTAAACTTTTGATGGGAGTGTATACACCAACGCGCGGACGAATTTTGGTAAACGGTGTGAATCTTCAAGATATTCGACCTGCGGTATGGCGTCGAACACTTGCTGTGCTTACGCAAGGAGATACTTATTATGATGATACGTTGGAAGAGCAGGTGCTTTATGGTCAGTATGCAGAAAAAAAACGACCTACGCGCTTTCGCCGTTCTTTGGAGGTGAGCGGATTAAAAGAAATGGCTTCGGTGTTTCCTCGCGGTCTTCAAACGCATGCGGGCAAAGCCTATGCCATGCCGGAAGATCAAGCGATTGAGCTTTCTGGCGGTCAAAAGCAAATTGTCGCGATTGCACGAACCTTGTACCGTGAAGCGCGTTTTTATATTTTTGATGAACCAACGTCTGCGGTGGATGCGGAAAAAGAAGAACGCTTTTTTGCTCAATTACCAGAGATGTTAAGCGGACAGGGGATTATCTTTGTGTCGCATCGTTTTTCTACGCTTCGACGCGGAGCTGAACGTATTGTGGTGATTGATCAAGGCCGAGTGATTGAAGATGGTACGCATGCAGAGCTTTTAGAGCGCAAAGGACGGTATGCAGAGCTTTTTGCGCTTCAGGCTGAGCCATATCAATATTCGGTATAGGTTTGTTTAGCAAGCCTTAAAAGGCTTTGTTTTTTGTGTGGTTCGTGTTTAGATAACGCTAGTTATGCCGTTGCCTTTGTCTCAAGACATTTCATCCGCGCTACGCGCTCTTCGTGCTGGAGGCGTTATTGTGTTTCCTACAGAAACGGCTTATGGCATTGGTTGCGATCCTCGTCACAAAAAAGCGGTTCAGCGTATTTTTCGTTTAAAAGGCCGAGTATCTAATAAACCTTTGTTGCTTGTTGCGAGTTCTTTGGCTCAGGTTCGACGCGTTGCGCATTTATCCGGAACTGCGCTCCAACTTGCAAAGACGTATTGGCCGGGCGCTTTGACGCTCATCCTTCCTTTGCGAAAACCAACAGCGCTTGTTTTGGGCGTTGCTACAAAGCGTGATGTTGCGATTCGCGTTTCTTCTTCTCCCTTGGTTCAAACCCTAACGCGACGATTTGGTTTTCCTCTTGTTGCGACTTCTGCGAATGCTTCGGGTGCTATGGAGGCACGAACATTGAAAGAGGCTCAATCGTATTTTTGTGATCGCGTGGACGCGTATGTGGATGGCGGGCGTCTTCGTAAGGGCTTGTTGTCAACTCTCGCACGCGTAAGCGATACTGGAGAAATAGAGATCCTTCGTTTTGGAGCGATCCATTTATGTCCCCCAAAGAAATAAAAGCAATCTTGGCTTCATTAGGTCGGGGAGCCTTTAAAGCTCTTGGCCAGCATTTTTTGGTTGATCCGAGCGCGTTAGACGCTGTTGTTCAAGCCGGAACTATTTTGCCTGGAGATGTTGTTTTGGAGATTGGTCCGGGCCTTGGCGTCCTTACACGCGCCCTTACTGAGGCTCAGGCAGAGGTTTATGCGATTGAGCAAGATCGACAGCTTCTGGGGCTTTTAAGCCTTCCTGGTCTTCATGGCGTGTATGGCGATGCGGCTTCATTGGATTGGGAGGCGGTTCTTCCAAATGATCGTCCTTGGAAATTGATTGCGAACTTGCCCTATTCCATTACGTCGTTTGTTTTACGCAAAGCCCTGACAGCGCCCAAGCTTCCTTCTCGTATTGTTGTGCTTGTTCAGCGAGAAGTGGCTGAGCGCGCTATTTCTGTGGCTGGAGAAGGCAAAGGCAAGACCTCTCTTTTGTCTCTTATGGTTGCGCTGGGGAGTGTGTCTGCACGCATTGTTCGACATGTTCCTCCTCACGCATTTTATCCTCCGCCAAAAGTTGATTCTGCGATTTTAGAAATTATTCCGCGTTTGTGGTCTGATCGTGAAGCGTTGTGGGGGATGGATTCAGAACGCATTATGCAGATCGCGAAAAAAGGATTTGCTCATCCACGTAAGCAACTGGTTTCGAATTTAGAAACCACGAAAGCTGTGTTGGAGGCGTGTGGTTTGCGTCCGGATGTTCGTGCAGAGGATGTGTCTCCTGCGTCGTGGGCATTGCTCGCACGCACACTTTCTTAAGTATGCCGTTATTTCGTTCTGTATTTCAGCGTTCTCGGGTTGCTCAGATTTTTGTTGCTCTTGTTGTGATCGGTGCTATCGTTGTCACCTGCATTGCGTTACGCCTTCGTCAGGGGCCAGAACCTCTTTCATCTTCTTTGATTCTTCAGCGCGTTGCGGAGCGAATGGCTGTTCCTGCGGAACAACCCATTTTTCGACAGATCGATGATGCAGATGTTTTGCAAAAGGTGAATCCTTTGTTTTATGAAGGCGTTCAAAATGGCGATTGGATTCTTACTTTTTCCCATCTTGTTATTCTTTATCGGCCTGCCACGGATACGATTCTTCGCACATCTCCTTTAACAACTCCTTAGCTATGCGCGTGATTACGGATTT
>CAYUCD010000020.1:0-10119 GCA_964443265.1 uncultured Gammaproteobacteria bacterium
TTCACAAATTGATTTGTAATAAAAAATGCTTGCTTATATCCCTTTCCTGTTTTTGAAACATGGATCGTGGGTGCGCCTAGAACAGAGGCCGATCAACTCTACAAAGAACAATTACGTCTTGAGATTGAACAGCGACATCTTGCCTCGATCGTTCGTCTTGTTGGGCCGTTTGTTGGTGCTCCCTTGATTGAGATTGGTACGACGTCTGCGCTTTTAGTGACCACGCAATTAGGAAGTTTGGATAAGGTTGTTTTAGAAGCGCTCGCGTGTGAAACGCCTGTTTTGGCTTTAGATCCTCTCTATCAATCGTGGGCAGGCGTTCGTGTTACTTCTTTGCCATGGACGGATCAGATTGTGGATGGGGTTATCCAAATTTTACGTAAACCATCATCTTGCCCAGAAGGACGACAGGCTGTGTTCGATCGTGCGAATCTTCGTACGCTTGTTGCGCGACTTGATAAGGAATTTTTTGATTGATATGTGCGGTATTAATGGATTTACCTTTACCGCGCCAGAGCTTTTGCGGAACATGCATCGGGCCACGCGTCATCGCGGACCAGACGATGAGGGGTTTTTTGAAGAACCTGGTATTTCTCTTGCGCATAATCGATTAGCGATTATTGATCTTTCTCCGGGCGGTCATCAACCCATGCAGACACCGGATGGGCGCTATACGATCGTGTTTAATGGCGAGATTTATAATTATCGCGAACTACGAAAGCAATTAGAGCAAGAAGGTGAGTCGTTCACTTCTCAGTCGGATACGGAGGTCTTGCTGCGTGGTTTTGCGCGCCATGGTAAAGCGTTCCTTTTACGCTTGAATGGTATTTTTGCGTTTGCGCTTTGGGATCGTACGGAAAGTTCGTTACTGCTCGTGCGAGATCCGTTGGGTGTGAAGCCGTTGTATTATTTTATTGACGCCGGGCGACTGGTTTTTTCTTCCGAACTCAAGGCCCTTCTTGTCCATCCTTTTGCTCGTACGATTGATTGCGAGGCGCTGAATGCGTTTATGCGGCTTTTGTATGTGCCAAGCCCGCACACGATTTTGCAAGGCGTTTCGAAGCTTGCGCCGGGACACCTCCTTTCTTTTCATCAGGGTCAGGTGACGATTGAACGTTGGTGGACCTTGAAAGAAGGGGACCCGATTTCTTCTTTTGATGAGGCGAAGGATGCGGTTCGAGCGAGCGTCTCTTTGGCTTTACGGCGCCAACTTGTTTCTGATCGTCCGCTTGGTGTTTTTCTTTCCGGAGGGATTGATTCGTCTTTGGTTCTTGCTCTCATGAGTCGCGAGGCGCAGGGACCTGTGAAAACGTTTTCCGCAGGGTATGTATCGGATGTGCAATCAGAACGGTATAACGCGGATTTTGATCTTGCAAAAAAGACGGCAGATTTTTTTGGCGCAGAACATCACGGACTCATGATCACAGCGGAAGATGCGATGCGCGCGTTTGAACGCGTTGCGTGGCACATGGATGAACCGATTTCGAACCACATCCAATCTTCTACGTATCTTCTTGCGCAATACGCGAAGCCGGAGATTACGGTGGCGCTTGGCGGAGATGGGGGAGACGAGCTTTTTGGAGGGTATCGCCGTTATTGGCTTTCTGCGCAAATGGATCGCTATCAACAGTTGCCTGCTTGGATGCGCCGATTGGCTCAGCCCGTGTTAGCTCGACTTTTGAAAGATGCAGACCGTTTAGATATTCCTTTTGGTGTGGAACGTTTTTTAGCGTTTCTCGGACAAAAAGAATCGATGATTCGTCCGCTCTTTGCTCCCGGGGCATTTTCTTCAACAGCCAGTGCGTCGTTTTTAGCGCCGTGGTTTTCTGCGAAATGGAAGGATCTTCCGAATCAGTTTATGGCGGTTGATTCACAGACGTGGCTTTCCGATGAATCATTGGCTCGAACAGATCGTATGACCATGGCGCATGCGCTTGAGCAGCGCGTTCCGCTTTTAGATCTTGAGCTTGTTCAGCTTGCTACGCGTATTCCTTCGCGTTGGAAATTGCATTCGCGCGATCAAGGAAAACATGTGTTGATTGAAGCGTTTCGCGATATCCTGCCGCCGCATGTCTTACATCAAGAAAAACGCGGATGGTTTTCACCGACCGCAAAATGGTTGCGTGGTCCGATGCGCTCTTGGGCTGAGCAGACTTTGTCTGCGGATTTTGCTCCTGGCACAGACGCATTCTTTGATTTTGAGGCGGTTCGTCATTTGTTGGACGAGCATGTTCAAGGACAGACCTATGCGCTGAATGAGCTTTGGGCTTTAATTACATTTCAATGGTGGTATCGTACGGTTTTTCTCTCTCTATGATTTTGTCTGATGCTCTGTTTTTGGTGCTTGAGCTTGCTTCTGATTCATGTTAGGAATGTTCTGCTATGATCGTTGTTGTCTTAGGAACTCGACCCGAAATCATTAAATGCGCTCCTGTGATTCAGGAGGCGCAACGTCGCGGTATTCCTATTTCTATCGTTCACACGGGCCAACACTATACCCATGAGCTGGATGAGATTTTTTTTCAGGAACTTGGTCTTCCTGCTCCTGTTGTGAATCTTGGTGTGGGTTCTTCAGATCCAGCAACGCAAATCGGAAGAATGGTTCAGGGGCTCGCTGAATGGTTTTCTGCGCATCGTCCTTCGTGCATTGTTGTTCAGGGTGATACGAATTCTGTGCTCGCTGGCGCGCTTGCTGCTTACAAACTTGGTATTCCTGTTGCGCATTTAGAGGCTGGCCTTCGCAGTGATGATTGGACCATGCCAGAAGAGGGGAATCGCGTGTTAACGGGCATCATGACAGACCTTCATTTTTGTCCGACCGATCTTCAGCGCCAACGTTTGGCTCAAGAGGGAATCACGGAAGGCGTCCATGTGGTTGGGAATCCGATTGTGGATTCCGTTCTTCATTATGGCCAGCAACCTTCTGATATTTTGACGCGTTTAGGATTTGTTCCTGGAGCGTATGCGCTTCTTACTATGCATCGTCCTTCGAATGTGGATGATTCAGAACGACTCGCATCGTTGATGGCGTGCTTAGATAAAACGGCGCAAACGCTTCGTACAAAGATTATTTTTCCTGTGCACCCTCGTACAGAGGCGCGTCTCCGATCAGCTGCTCTTTGGGATGCGTATGCACAAGGGACGTCTTTTGTTTTTACCAAGCCTCTTGGTTACCTTGAACTTCTTCAATTACAAAAACAAGCGCGAATGATTTTGACGGATTCAGGTGGTGTGCAAGAAGAGGCCACGATTTTGCGCGTGCCGTGTATTACGCTTCGTGTCAATACAGAGCGACCAGAAACCGTGGAAGCGGGTGGTAATATTTTATTTTCTACCACGGATGTTGACCAGCTTCTTTCGCTATGGCGTTTGATGGAGGCTCGACCGCGTACCTGGATGTGCCCATTTGGCGATGGAACCACGGCTAAGCGGGTTGTTGATTTATTACAATCGTATGGCTAAGCCTTCTTTTTGGCATCAGCTTTGGCGCGGGAAGACACCTGTTCGTGCGTTGATGAATAGCGCGTTGGCAGGCCTTCCTTTGTTTTCTGGTCGCATCTTAGATATCGGCGGGACCAAGCAACCCCTGCCTTCTTATCGTTCGGCTTTTGCGGTTGCGGAAGGAAGCCAAATTATTGCCTTGAATATTGATCTTGGTTCAGCTCCGGATATTGCGGGAGATGCGGCACGTTTGCCCTTTCCTGACGCCTGTTTTGACCACGCCTGGTGTCTTAATGTCTTGGAACATCTTCCAGAGCCAGAACGGGTTTTTGGCGAGGTACAGCGCATTTTAAAGCCTGGAGGCCGTTTTGTGGCTTTTACCCCGTTTTTTGTTCGCATTCATGGTCATCCAGAGGATTACGCGCGTTATACGGATACGGCCCTTCGACGGTTTGCGGAACGGGCTGGATTTAAGGATGCTCGGATTCAACCCGTGGGCTTTGGTCCATGGACGGTCGGCTGTTCGCAGATCGTGACAGGCTGGCCCCGCATTTTGGCGTTTGTGGCTTATGCGTGTGCGATTGGATTGGATCGGCTTTTTTTTCCTAAAAAAAATGTATCGGTTTGGCCACTAGGGTATTTATTAATCGTAAAAACGTGTGCTGAAAAAGACTAGCTATGCAGGCCATTATTCTTGCAGCAGGTGAAGGTGTGCGCATGCATCCGCTTACTCATCATCTTCCAAAGCCTCTTTTACGCATTGGCGGCAAGCCAGTGCTTGACCATCTTGTTGAGTCACTTCCCCAAGAGGTAGATGAAATTGTTCTCGTGATTCGTCATTTGGGGGACATGATTCAGCGCTATTGTGGGTCGGTATTTCACGGTCGACCCGTTACGTACGTTCAGGGCCCTTCTGGGACAGCGCCTAGTTTTTTAGCAACAAAGTCTCTTGTGAAGGAAGGCCGGTTTTTGGTGTTATATGGGGACGAGGTGCCGAGTCCACTGGATTTTTCTCAGTGTCTTCGTTACCCTGCGAGCGTTCTTTGTTGGGAATTGCCTGATCCGTGGAATCATGGAATTGCGCGACTTCGTCCAAATGGAACGATTGCAGAAATCGTTGAGAAGTCGCCTCATCCTCCGGGAAATTTGGTTTCTGGAGGTGTTATGGTTGTGGACCACCGAATTTTTTCCTACGTTCCAACCCCTGGACCCACGGGAGAGCTCTTTTTTTCTAGCCTTCTAAATCAATTTGTTCGTGACATCCCTACAGTAGCCGTTCGAGCGGAGTGGGGAATCGGAGGGCTTTCTACTCCGGATGACTTGGAGCGTATTGATCGATGGTTTACAGAAAGAAATATTCTATTATGATTTTGACACGTACACCGTTTCGTTTGCCGCTTGGAGGCGGTTCAACGGATTTGCCTGCGTATTATGAAAAATACGGTGGGTTTATTTTTTCCGTTACCGTCAATCTTTACATGTATATTGGATTGAATCGTCCGCCGACAGATAATTTGATTCGTTTAAAATATCGAGAGAGCGAGGAGGTTGAACATTTGTCTGATTTGCGCCATCAAATTGCACGTGCCGCTTTATCTCGTACGGGTGTAGACCGTCAGCTTGAGATTGCTTCTATGGCTGATGTTTCGGATGGAACGGGTTTAGGTAGCTCTGCCACATACCTTGTCGGACTTTTGAATGCTCTCCATACATTAAAGGGGGAAAATATTTCTCGTCGACAACTTGCGGAGGAGGCCTTTGATATTGCTCGCCATGATTTGCAGTTGCCGGATGGAGTCCAGGATTTTTATCTTGCTTCCTTTGGTAATTTTGTAGTGCTTGATGTCGATCGAATGGGTTCGGTTTCTGTGATGAATGCAAAAATTACTCGCGAGACACAGGAAAAGTTTGAACAGAATGTTTTGCTTTTTTATACGGGTGTGCGTCGATCAAGCACGGATATTCTTCAAGAGCAAAAAATCAAGTTGGAAGGAGATGAATGGGATGCGATCCAACGTAAACACGATATTAAGCGGATCGGAAAAGAAATTTTAGAAAGTTTTGAATCAGGGGATTTGGATCGATTCGGTCGATTAATGGATGAGCATTGGCGCGTGAAAAAAGGCATGTCACAAAAAATGAGTTCAGATGCGTTTGATGATTTGTATGAACGTATCAAACATGAAGGCGCGTTGGGTGGAAAAATTGTTGGTGCTGGCGGCGGCGGTTTCTTTTTGGTGTACGCTCCTCGTGAATCCCAGCCGGGTGTACGGCGCGCATTTCAAGAGCAAGGTATGCGCGAGGTAGCTTGGCGTGTGGATGCTGGTGGGACGCACGTGCTTGTTCAGCGACCGCGTTCCATTAATACCATATGATTCATCGCCGTCTTGTTTTAATTACGGGTGGAACTGGAATGATCGGTCAGACGATTGCTCGACGGTTTTTAGATCAGCAATGGGATGTGATTGTTACCGGCTCTTCGGAAGCTTCTTTTGACGCCTTGCATCAAGATCCTGTTTTTCAAAACGTGGTGAAGGAGGTTGCAGATGTTTCTTCTCTTTCTTCCGTGCAAGCTCTTATGCAGCGCTTGTCAGAACGTTATCATCAACTTGATGCCCTTGTTACTGCTGCGGGTATTTACGGTGAAATCGGTTCCATTGAACAGTGCGATCCGGAAGCGTTTACGCGTGCATTTTCTGTGAATGTGTTTGGGACGTGGTGGTGCATTAAATACGCGCTTCCGCTCTTACGAAAAAGTGATCGTGCCCGCATTATTACGTTTGCGGGAGGTGGGGAGGGCGCTTTGCCACGGTTCACGTCATATGCGAGTTCAAAGGCGGCGGTGTTACGTATGACAGAATCGCTTGCGGAAGAACTAAAAGATTTTTCCATTTGCATTAATGCCATTTCCCCTGGATTGATTAACTCGGGATTTGTCCAATCTTTGTTACAGGCCGGGGAAGAGCGTGTTGGTAAGAAGAAATACGAAGAAGCGCAGGCGCAAGTTGCAGGCGTTGGTGGATCGGTCACCCCTGATCGCGCTGCAGAGCTCGTTGTTTTTCTTGCGAATGAACCAAGCGGACGTCTTACCGGAAAAAATTTGAGCGCGGTTTGGGATGCGTGGGAAACATTGCCAGAACATTTAGATGACGTGGCGTCTTCGGATTTGTACACGAGCCGACGGATTAAACCCAAAGATCGCGGATATGCCTGGTAAACGTTTGCGTATTTGTTTGATTGGCGCTGGGCGCATGGGTCAGCGTTGGGCTTTGGCGATGAAGCATCATCCGGATGTCCAGCTTACCCTCGTTGCAGATGTGGATGTGATTGCAGGTCAGGCATTGGCGAGATCTGTCGGTGCACGCTTTACTTCGCTCGCGGCCTGTCCATGGGAAGACCCTGTTGTTGACGCGGTGTTTGTCGTCGTTCCGCATCGTTTTCTTTTTCTTTATGCAAAAAAAGCTTTATCTGCAGGTAAGCATGTGTTTGTTGAAAAACCTGGAAGTCAAACGGTCGCTGAGATGCGTGTATTGATAGCGCTTGCGAAACGCAAACGACGTCATTTAATGGTCGGATTTAATTATCGTTATTTTTCAAATATTGCCCGCGCTCACGCCTTGGTTGCGCGCGGAGCGATTGGGGATCTTCTTTTTGTCCGTGTGCTTCACGGCCATCCAGGCCGTCCAGGATATGATCGTGAGTGGCGTATGAACAAAAAAATGGCTGGTGGAGGTGTGCTCATGGATCAGGGTATGCATGTGATTGATTTAGCTCGTTGGTTCCTTCCCTCGAAGACGATTAGAACGGCAAGTGCATCACACCATCTTTTTTGGCATACGGATGTTGAAGAGGAGGCATTTCTTCTTTTAAAAAATGAAAAGCAACAGCTCGCTTCTATTCAAGTGGGCGTTACTCAGTGGAAGCCGATTTTTACGTTGGAGGTGTATGGAACGCGAGGCTATGTGTCGGTTCAGGGGCTCGGAATGAAATATGGCGGTGAAAATAAACTTGTCGTTGGAACGCTTAATCGTAAAACACAAAAAGTTCAGGAGCGGGAAATTTATTGTCCTTATGAACCGGATGATTGTTTGAACGCGGAAGTGCGTGCGTTTGCTCGGACGGCTCGTGGCCAATCTAAACAGGGCCCTTCCGGAGAAGATGCTCTTCGTGTGTTGCAGGTGATTCATTCAGTTTACGCCAAGGCTTCTGGGCCAGCGCATCTTTAATTATTTTTTTATGTCTCACGTTCTTGTTGCAGGAGGTGCAGGGTTTATTGGTTCTCATGTGGTCGATGAGCTCCTTCGCGCAGGTCATACTGTGCGCGTGATGGATTCTCTTGGTCCACCTTCGCATAATGGTACGCGTCCGGTTTGGTTGAGTTCGCAGGCTGAGCTCGTTGTAGGGGATGTGCGTCGGAAAGAGGATTGGCGAACTGCTTTACGAGGAATAGATGCGGTGGTTCATCTTGCGGCGTATATGGATTATCATTTAGATTTTAGTACATACGTCACAACCAATATTGAAAGCACGACCCTGTTGTTTGAATTGATCGTGGAAGATCGTCTTCCGATTAAAAAAATTATCGCTGCATCTTCGCAATCTGTGTATGGTGAAGGAAAATATCATTGCGCTACGCATGGAACGGTCTATCCGACGCCTCGTTTGGATGAGCAGCTACAAAAACATCTCTGGGAACAGATTTGCCCTATCTGCCGACAGACGGTAACGCCTTTGCCTGAAGAAGAATCGGATATTCTTTCTCCCCAAATTCCCTACGGCATTTCCAAACTCGCAAGTGAATGGATGTTGAAAAATTTAGGGCATCGTTATGGTGTTCCTGTTACGATGTTGCGATTTAGTATTGCGTTGGGCGCACGTCAGTCTTTTCGTCATTTTTATTCGGGAGCTCTGCGTGCGTTTTCCGTGGCTGCTTTCACGGGTCAGCCATTGCAGGTTTTTGAAGATGGCCTCCAAACGCGAGATTTTGTACATGTGGAGGATGTTGCACGTGCGCATCTCTTGGTATTGGAAGACCCGCGTGCAGATTTTGAAAGTTTTAATGTAGGAAGCGGTGCGACCGCCACAGTTACTGATCTTGCAAAGATCGTTTCTGAAGGGGCGAATATCCCATTCGCTCCCGTGTTTGGAAAATATCGCGTTGGCGACGCGCGTCATCAGCCCATGTCAAATGCTAAGCTCTGTGCTCTCGGGTGGAAGCCCCAAAAGGGCGTACGAGAGGCGGCACATGATTATCTTGTTTGGATCCAGCAATTTCAAAAAGAAGAGCTTGCTCAGGCTTTGCGTCACACCCAAGAAAATTTGGCGCAACAAGGAGTGGTTAGAAACGTGCTTTAATATCATTATTATTCATCATCAAGGGGCATGCTAGCAGCCTTGATTGTTTTTGTTTTTTTTGCTAGGGTTTCGTTGTTTCGTTTGAACCTTCACAATTCGCTTCTCAGCACTGTCAAAGGAGGCGTTTCCCATGCATCAGCCCAGAGTCGTTCTCTTTTTCCCGAATACAGGGTTTGACATCAAAGGCGTCTCCGTAGATCTGCCCTTGGCGGTTTTGAATCTTGCGGCATTTCTTGTCCAAGATTTTGCTGTTTCCATTATCGATCAACGTGTGGAGCCTGATTGGCGTACTCGGTTGATTGATGAGCTTCAGCAGAAGCCGCTCGCTCTTGGCGTGTCAGCTATGACCTGCCCTCAGATTCTTTACGGTCTTGAGGCGAGTCTTCTCGCGAAACAGATTTCCCCAGGAACCAAATGCGTATGGGGAGGAATCCATCCGACCCTCATGCCTCAATCTACCCTGCAGCATCCATCGGTAGATTTGGTTGTGCGCGATCAAGGGGAGGTCCCTTTTCGGTGCTTGCTCCTCGCTTGGCAAAAGAATCTCGCGACGGATCTTTCGGTTTTGCCTAGCCTTTCCTTCTTGAAGGATGGGTGCTATTGCGAGACGCCTACTTTGAAGGGCTCGCGAGAACAGCTCGACGCATTTCCTCCTCTCCCTTACGAGCTCCTTCGGGCTGGTGTTGAAACCTATGTTGGGAGCCAAGGTCGGTTCGCGGATCCAAAGACGCGTGCCCTCATCCTCATCAGTTCCACTGGGTGTCCTCAACGCTGTACGTATTGTGCGATGCCTGGGATGGGTTCTACGCGTGCACAGATCGCTGAAGATCCAAGACGGACTGTTGCACGGGTGAAGCGGCTGGTTCGTGATTATGGCATTAACGCCGTGGCATTTCATGACGAAGAGTTCGCTATCAATCCGCAACGCGCTATTCAGATTGCCGAACTCCTTATTCAAGAGGTTGGTGGTCGATCGGCGGGGTTTAGATGGTGGTGCCAAACTCGCATGGATACGCTAGAGCGACTTGCGAATTATCATGGAAAGAATTATCTTCCGTTGCTCGTCGCTTCGGGCCTCGAATCTGTGCAGCCCGGGATTGAATCCGGAAGCGATAGAATCCTGGCCATGATCAAGAAGCGAGAGACGGTCGAGCAATTTCTCCGTGTGAATCGCATTCTTGCGCAACAGCCTGAGCTTTTGCCTCTCTATAACTTCATGGTCGGTTTTCCACCCGAAACCCTTGAAGAGATGAAAGCAACGCTTCGTCTTGCTGTGCAGCTAATCGACGAGAATCCGCACGCCCTCGTGGCCGGTGTCTATGT
>CAYUCD010000021.1:0-8187 GCA_964443265.1 uncultured Gammaproteobacteria bacterium
CTCGCGTATCGCGAACGGGCGCTGACAGATTTTCAACTTACGGACGAGGTACGAAAACAACTTGAAGATGGGTTTGATCGTTTGGTGAAGTTCCAGCACGAAGATGGCGGGTTTGGCTGGTGGGAAACGGATGAAACGAATATTTGGATGTCTGGATATGTGATGGAGGGGCTTATTGTTGCCAAGCAACAGAATTTGCTTATGGGACGCGAACCCATGCTTGTTCGTTTGCAGGAGTTTTTGAAGACAGCTCTTCCTAAGCTCGCCTTGGATGAACAGGCCTATATCGCGTACGTTCTTGCTCTTGCAGAGCCTGGAAGCATGAATGTGCAGGTAGATGCGCTCGCAGATTCTTATCTCGCAGGAACACAGACATTAGATGTGCAGAGCCTTGGTTATGTCGCCCTTTCTTTGGAAGCAAATGGAAAACATACAAAGGCTATTGAAATTCTTGATCGCCTTATTGCGTTGAAGCAGGGCGATCATTGGACGTTGCCTTCAGAGTCTAGGTATTGGTATGCCATGAAAGATGCATACAGCGCGACAGGATTGAGTATGCTTGCTATTGCAAAAATTCGTCCGGATGATGCTCTGTTGCGTGCAACCATGCAATGGCTTATGGCAAATCGTACGGGCTATGACGGACTTTGGGGTTCTACTCGTCAATCTAATCAGATTTTGATGGGATTGTTCGAGGCTTTAAAGATTTCGGGAGATTTAACTCCGAACGAGACCTATAACGTTCTCTTGAACGGCAAGACGCTTGCGAGTGGTCGCTTTACTCGCCCACAAGATCGTGTGGCAATTTCTATTCCTGTGCAGGACATTCATTCAGAAAATGCCTTGGAGCTTAAAAAAGAAGGAGCGGGCGGTTTATATTGGACGCTCACATCAAACCAGTATCTTCCATCGTCCATGGTTCCTGGATTAGTGAGCGGTTTGAATATTTCTCGTGTTTATCAAGATCTTAAGGGCAATCGCGTGGATTCTTTCAAACCGGGGGATTTGATCCGTGTGCGTTTGGATGTGGTCGTGGATAAGGCGTATGAATATGCCATGATTCAAGATTATCTTCCTGCTGGCTTGGAGCCTGTGAATATGAATTTGGACAATGTCTCTCGTGATCGCAAATTAACGATGGGCGGTTATGACTTTGGCAATTGGTATGCGTCGCAGGATATCCGTGATGAACGCGTTGCTATGTTTATCCCAAGATTTTGGGAGGGAGAAAAGGCGTATAACTATTCTTATGTGGCGCGTGCCATGACTAAGGGAACGTTTAGCGCTCCCATGCCCCGCGCAGAACTTATGTATTCCCCGGAGATTCAAGGATTTGGAACAGATGCTCGTATCATCGTGAAATAGCCTTCCTTGTTCAGCAATAAAAAAATCCTCTGGCGGAGCCGGAGGATTTTTGTTTTGCTATTTCAGCATGGCGAGGTAAGTTTGCACTTCAGGTTTTGTGAGTGTTTGAAAGAGTTTTTTTTCATTGACCTGAACTTTGTCGTAAAGCTCGTCGTACGGTTCACGCGGCAAAAGGTGTATGTGAAGATGCGACTGCGTTGTTGGATCTTCTTTTCCGAGGGGTGTGTAGGTTTGACGAATTTCACATCCAGAGGCGATTTGGCTGATGATTTTTTCTTGAAATTCTGCGATGGTATCCATGATTTCTACGCGTTCCTCTTTGGTGAGCTCATCCAATTTTTCGACATGACGCTTTGGAATGATGAGGATATGCCCTACGACAAGATACGGATCGCTTAAGACCACGACGCATGAAGGGCGATCAGCGATGACTCGCGAGGACCATGAATCTGGTGAACAGAGAAGACAAGCCATAGATGTTTCTATTGGTACCATGGAAGATAAGAGGAGACGAGGGGTTTTGTCGAGATCCCTTGGGAAAACAAAACCCCCCTTCGCGTAAAGCTCCGGGGGGTTGATGAATGAGAAAGAGATCTAAAACACGGTGATATTGCCGGTTTCCGCTGGATGGCTTCCGCAGTGATAGAGGAAACCGCCAGGAACGTTGAACGTCTTTTTATAGGAAGCGCCAAGAGTAATATCGCCCGAATCCCATGTTGGTCCTTGGTCTGCCACAGACGTGTGGTGTTTTGTTGAGTTGTTGGTCCAGATGATGGAATCTCCAACGTTTAGAATGAGTGATTTTGGTTCAAAGCCCGTATCTGTAATAGAGACATTGAAGATAACGGGTACATGAACCGCTTTTGGCGCTGGTGTTGGTGCTGGCGCCGGAGTCGTTTTTGGCGCTGGTTTTTTTACACTTGGAACAGCGACAGAGCCTGGAGTTGTGACAGGAGATGAAACAACTGGTGCAGGCTGATTGTTGTCGGATGATTTAGGTGGTGCTTGCATGGCGCACCCGGCTCCAAGCATCACGACGAGCGCGAGCGGGAGCAAAAGACGGTAAGACATATAATAGAATAATTTTTTTATTTCTTTTTTCGTAAAGAGCGTTTTGTTATCCACACCACGCCACCTGCAAGACCAGCTGCTAGCAATAGTATACCACCCCAGATGATTCCTGCGCGACTCCAGACAAAAGCAAACCAAGAATATTCAAAGAAACCTAGTTTGAGACGCGACACATTCCAGATGGATTTGAAAATTTCTGACGTTGAAAATGCTTCTTGTTCGCCGATCGCGAGCACGTATTTTCCTTGATTTGTTGGATTGGAAATTTTGATGGTGTAGGTTCCTGCTGTTACGGTTTGTTTCCATTCCGGTCCTTTGATATACCAGTCCTCGCCAAATTCTTCATAAAATTCTTTCCATTTAGATGAAGGACTGGCTATTGTTGCCACTGGTTTATTGTTTTTTGATAACATTCCGGAGAAGTTTGTTTGGCTTTCTGGAAGTTTAGGAACTAGGATGTTTATGTAGAGGGAGAAGGGTTTTTCTGATTGAATCGTGTACGTGGCAGGTGTTCCATTTAGCGCACCGTAATAAGCTTTGGATATTTCTGGATCTGAAACACGTATTTCCGTTTGTGTGTCTACGAGACGGGGTTGATGAGCAAGAGCCAAAGGCGCGCTTAAAAAAGAACACGCCAAGATAAGAAAAATAAAAGAGCGTTTTGACATATAGTGAATAGTATACACGAAAAAGGGTTTTTGGTTGACGCTTTGTATTCATAGCCGTATGCTTTTTATCGTTATGACCAAGGAAAGCAAATTTTTTGATACCTATAAGGATCAAGATGATATTTTGGAAAACCTTCTTCAGCGATCCATGCAGGATTTGCTTGAGCGTGATTCAGAAGAGCCACCGGATCCCCAACTCGTGAAAGATTTTTCCTCTTGTTTTTTACGTCTTCTTCAGCCTTATCAAGATGAGCAAGAAATTATTGTTCGGTATGAGAAAGATGATTTTCGCCGTTTGGTTTCTGCCAAAGAATTACGTGATGATGTTCTTACGTTTGGCACTGATATGAGTAAACCGGGACAACCTCCTTTTTACCCGCATGCAGAATTTTTTACGATTGAGGCTGGAACGCCTGAAGAGATAGAGGCGATGAAAGAAAAAGTGAAACGATATGCGGATAACGTTTTGGAGCAGATCGTTTCGTATCCGGATGATCAGAGACTCGGGATTGTTTGGACGCGCCATGCGGCTACAGAAGGGTTTCCGGAGGAGTTTGTAAATCCAAAAACCGGGAAAAAAGAAAGACGTTTTCATCCCCTTACGGCTGGGGAGCTTCGGGAGAGATATCGAAATCTTTCCATTGAGGGTTATGATATAGATCATCTTGAAGGCGGATGGCGAGTATTAAGCGATGATCCCGAGCATTTTGATGAACCAAACTGGCAAGAAGCTAATGCGCGCGCATTTCATGAGGATGTGAAGATCGCAGCCGCTGAAGGGCAGAGACGCGCTCATGCAAAAATAGCGGAAGAAGAAATACAGAGAAAAGAGATGGAGCGCATAAAAAATGGGCTTCAGGGGGTTCCTTCTTCTAACAAAGGAGGGAAGAAGCCAAATTAATCAGACTCGGTTTACCATTGACGCCATCTCGTAAAATGGATATATTTGGGCCGCATTCCGGGATCGTCTAATGGTAGGACATCGGCCTTTGAAGCCGAGTATCTTGGTTCGAATCCAAGTCCCGGAGCCAAAACAAAACATCCGTTCATACGGGTGTTTTGTTTTTGTTTGCAGAGGGACGCAGGATTCGAACAGGGAAGCGTGGAAACCGTGAGGTTTCCGATTTGCGGAAGTATTGAAACCGCAGGGTTTCAAGGAGGAGTGAAACGACGACGTGAGTATTCCAAGTCCCGGAGCCAAAGCGAAACATCCGTTCATACGGGTGTTTTGTTTTGTGCGGAGTGTCCCTTGGTTAGACGGTCATAGGAGAACAGGGTACTATTCTCTATAAGCAGTGGATTAATTAGGTCGAGATTAATCCTGGTATCAATCATTTTTATTTCAGAAAAATATGAAAAAATTAAATGCCTTTGATTGGATCGCCTTAGTGCTCGTTGTTGTGGGCGGATTAAATTGGGGTTTAGTTGGTTTCTTCAAGTTTGATCTTGTCGCTACGATTTTCGGCGATATGTCGACATTATCACGCATTGTTTATTCTCTCGTTGGTTTGAGCTCACTTTACGTTGCTTTTGTCTTAGGACGCTTTTGCCGCAAAGCATAATCATTTGGCCTAAAAAAAATAGACCCTGTATGGGTCTATTTTTTTATGGTTCCTATGGAAATTTTTGTGTGCCTTTTGACGTAAAAACAGGACAAGCTGCTTCCTTTGCGTGAGATGACAGTCGAATCAATTTTTCGGTGAGAGTCGGGTCTCCGTACAAAGCAACCACCGCCAAAATTTTGGCAGCAGCGTCCTCGAATTTTTTATCCCCTTCAGCCAGATGCGTAAAACCCCAATTATGAGAGTCAATGCGTGGATTCGGCTTCCCAATACTACTTATATCCAGGACAGCGACTACATCATATTGCCCGCCCCTCTCAAGAGCAGATACGCCATACTCTCCTTCTTTACCCATTTTTTTAAACTGGAGCAACGCTTTCAAAACATCTTTTACTGCTCCTGGTTGTGATAATTTTTCTCCATCATTTACACACTCAATAAAACGAGCCACCTCTTTCTTCCCAAAGAAGGGTTTAAATTTCAGGTATTCCGTGAGCTCGCCGAATACACCGATCAAATTATTTAGCTTTTTGTAGCGATCAGCGTTGATTTTAAATTCTTTATACGACGTACTTGGATTATATTCGTGTAAGTTATTTAAAAATTCCTGTTTTTTTGAATACCAATAGGCCTCTTCCCCGGCCTTATTAGCTGTATTCCTTCTTGGCGGATTTCCCCGAGCTGTTCGTTCTTTTTCTGAATCAACCAGTCGTTTGTTTTCAATGGCCCACACGTCATCTTCCTCGGTCTCCAATTTTTTACTTTCTGCCAGTAATTTATTATATTCACCCCAATCAATTTTTATCAGTTCCTCCCGAGCGTCGTAGAAAGATACTTCTTGTTCCTCGGCTCGTCGAAGCACTTCTTGAATTTGCGCAATTAATTCATCACTCATTCCCATTTCTCGCATGCGACTGACACACTCGTCATATATCTTCTGTAGATCAGCAATATGTTGCACCAACGGACGATATGGTTTCAGCATTTTTTCTTTCATTAGTTTAAAGGTACGTTCACGCCGATCTTTTCCTGTGAAGCCGTCTTTTGTTTCAGTTGCAATATCGCGTAATTCTTTCACTAGCTTTTCGTAATCTCTTATATTTGAAAAGAAACTTTCCATGTTAGAAAGCGAAATTCCTGCAGCGGTCCAGTCACGAACTCTATTTTCCCAATTCTTTTGATGCAGATACTTAGTGAAAATTTGATTCTCGTCTCCTCCTGGGTACGGCGTTTGCGCTTCTTGCGCTTGGTAGTCTTCGAAAGAGGTGGGAATATGAGATTTTAAAGAATGGGGATCGAAATCAGTGTGCATATACCTCGCCCCTCGGTAAGAATGGTTTGGCAAATAAACTTCTTTACCATCCTCCACTCGACCGTTCGCGATCGCTTTTTCAAATTCAGATATATTCATGGCACGTACCGCAAAGCCAGTAAACGACTCCTTCGTGATTTTTTTTAATTTTTCTTTGGCAATCTTCCTTGATTTTTCAAAAACCGGATCAGCTTCTTTTGGTTGAAATTTTTCATGCATAGTAATGATAGACAGTATACAGGGGCAAGATTTTAGAAGGAAGAATAAAAACAAGACTCGAACCCTATTTAGATATAATAAAACACCCGGGTAAACGCATGTTCTGTTCCAGCTCCGGGAGTTGGGGTGCTTATGTCGTCGCTACGATTTTTGGGAATATGTCGGCATTATCACGTGTATCACGGCGAAGGTGACGCCGCCTTGTTGTCCTGGATGATAGCCTTCGCGATAGGCGAGCACCTCATCTTTTTTCTTTTGCGTTTCCAGCCAACGATGAACGGCTTCACGCAGTTTTCCTGTTCCTCGGCCGTGGATGATTTGAATGACCTCGGTTTTGCGTCCTTGTTCTCGATAGAAAAAGTCTTTTAGTTCGCCTAGAGCTACGTCGACAGAATCGCCATGCAGATCAATGGAAGGTGCTCCGCCAAGCTCTGCGACAACGATTTTTTCTTCCGGGGTTTGGTCCATAGGACTGCATCATACGCAGAAGATGTGAAAAAAGAAAACGTTTGTGCTACAACACTAGGCATATGCGAGAACGTGATAAGCGACGCGTCAAACAACTTTGTTTTTCTGTGCTTGCGTTTGGTCTCGTCTTTTTAGGTCAGACCTTTTTCTCCCAATCGAACGCTCCGAGTTCTACACCTCCGCCTGCACCGATCCCTGTTGCGGTCGTTTCTTCTACCACGACAAATGCCCTCATCACAAACGTGGTGGATGGAGACACGGTCGAAGTTTTACCAGATGGCGCAAAAGATTCGATTAAGATTCGTTTGCTTGGCGTGAATACGCCAGAGACGGTTGATCCACGCAAGCCGGTTGAATGTTTTGGTAAAGAGGCGTCTGCGTTTGCTCATGTTCGTTTGGATGCACAGCGCGTGCGCGTGGAGTCGGATTTTCAGGCGGATGATATCGATAAGTACGGACGTTACCTACGCAATATCTTTTTAGCTGATGGAACGGATTTTAACCTTCTGCTTGTGCGCGAGGGATATGCTTATGCGTATCTTTACTTTCCACTCACTCCTGCGCGTAAAGTTGAAATCAAGCGGTTAGAAGAAGAAGCGAAAACAGCCGGACGAGGGCTCTGGGCTCCAGGTGCGTGCCAAGGTGCGAAATAGACTTTTACTTGCGTTTTCTTGGGCTTGCTCTAAGCTCGAGATCTATGCGTTTTTCTGTTCATCACGGGCCTTTGGCAAAAGAAGCGGTTGATCTTTTGATTTTGCCTTATTTTAAAGAGGGAATGGCTCATTCGGGTGTTCGAGAGCTTGATACGCTGATGCATGGTTTTATATCTTCTTATCTTCAGGAAGAGGGTTTTGAAGGGAAGGCAGGGGAATGGATGGTTTTTCCTTTATTTGGGCGTTTGAAGGCAAAGAAGGTGCTGGTAATGGGGCTTGGACCAAAAGCAAAATTTACGCTGGATGATGTGCGTCGATTTGGAGGATTGGTTGCACGTCGCGCAAAAGAAGTGAAAGCGAAAAGCCTCGCGCTTCTGGTTCCTGGATTGGATGTGTTGGAGGAGCCAACGCGAGAAATCGGTAGCGCATTTGGAGAAGGCGTTTTGTCAGGGATGTATCGTTTTACGGCCTACAAATCTAAAACCGTGGAAGAGTATAAATTATTATTAGAGACCGTGATCGTGAGCGAGACCAAGAAGCCGCGTGCTGATCAATTAGAGCGAGGGCTCGCGCAGGCAGAAGCACTGATGTCTGGCGTTTTGTTGGCGCGTGATTTGGTGAACACACCTTCTGCGCAGATGCATCCGCAGGCATTGTTAGATCAGGCGCTTAAGCTCGCAGAGCAATCGCCGTTGATATCTGTCGAGGTATTAGATCGTGATGCTATGGAAGCGCTTGGGATGCATGCGACGCTCTCGATTGGCCAGGGATCTCTCCATGTACCCATTGGCGTTCATTTGATTTATCGTCCACGTCAAAAAACAAAAAAGACCATTGCTTTGGTTGGAAAAGCCGTGACGTTTGATTCT
>CAYUCD010000021.1:8197-10025 GCA_964443265.1 uncultured Gammaproteobacteria bacterium
GGGTCTTTGGTTTAAACCGGCTGAGAGAATGTTGACCTGTAGTGGGGATATGGCTGGTTGGGCTGCGGGGCTTGGATTGTTTTCTGTTTTGCCGGCGTTGCATTTGCCCTTAGAGATCCATGGTATTTTTCTTGCGGTTGAAAATATGCCGTCTGGGCAAGCGTGTCGTCCTGGAGACATCGTGAAAGCCATGAATGGAACCATGATTGAGATTTTGAATACAGATGCAGAGGGTCGTGTGTGTTTAGCGGACTCGCTTGTGTATGCTGAACGCTTGGAGCCTGATGCGATTATTGATCTTGCGACATTGACTGGCGCGTGTACGGTCGCGCTTGGAGATGAGATCGCTGGGTTGCTTGGAAATGATGCGCGATTGATTGAACGTTTGCGAAAAGCAGGATCTATTTCTGGAGATTTGGTTTGGGAATTGCCCTTGTTTCATCCGTATGATGATTGCTTGCGTTCAAAAGTAGGGGATGTGAAAAATATCAGCGGAGGACGTTCGGGGGGAGTGATCACGGCTTCGCTTTTCTTGGCGCGTTTTATTGAAAAGACACCGTGGGCGCATTTGGATATTGCTGGACCTGCGTTTTTTGAAAAAGAGACGCGACCAGATATTGGCATTGGTGGAACGGGCTTTGGCGTGCGACTTTTGGCAAGATATCTACAGGGGCTTAGCTGAAAGTATTTTTTAGATGTGCTATAGTGTGGATAAGTAAGAATAATCGCTTGTTTATAGCGGTTTCGAACCTTTTTTCTATGCATATCACTCTCTACACCACTCCGAGCTGTCCTTATTGCAAGCTTGTAAAGGACTTTTTTAAGGAACAGAATCTGCCATTTAGCGAAATTGACGTGGCAAGCGACACGGCAGCAGCCAATGAAATGGTCAAAATGTCTGGTCAAATGGGCGTGCCAGTGATCAAAATTGATGATGAAATTATCGTTGGATGGAACAAAAATGCCTTGGAAGACGTGATCAAGTCCAAGCAAAAGGGGAAGGTAGAGGCGTAAAAATACCTTAATAAAGCCAAAAAATCCGTTTAAAGCGGATTTTTTTGAATCCGCCACTCTTGACAAAAACCAAAAAATCGTCTATCGTGTGTCCACCAAGGTAGTAAAACGTCGTGCCCATCTTCCCAAGGAGGTGAAAGCTTCGTTCGCTACTTCCCTTAAGCAGGGACTCGTTGACACTTCTTCCCGTGCACATAGGTACGTCGGAGACGTGTGAAGCACAAAACGAGCAGTCGAACATTCCAGAAAGGCGCGGTTCGCGCCACCAGAAACCGTAGAGACAGAAGAGTCCACCTGCGAAGACGACTTCGCCCGCGGCGCCACGACGGGCACATGGACCCAGTCCCCTCATCTCACATCGAGCTCTGCGGGGATCGGTCATGCCACCTGGCGCACCTCACCACGGCAACAGCGCTTCACCCAAAGAAAGAGAGGTGTACGCTTCGTTCGCTACTTCCCTTAAGCAGGGACTCGTTGATGCCACTCTCATGTAGAGAGGTGTCGAGCAAGACGAGCAGTCGAACTTTCCAAGTAAAAAAGGTTAACGAGCGGACCTACCAACCTAAGTCGCTCTACTGGACGCGATGTCTGGGATTGCTATTGCCTACGGGCACAGTCTCGGGGAGCCGGCGCAACTCGACGACGCGCGCATCCCCTAGAACCGAAAGGGCAGGAGGACCATCGCTAAGCCGCGGCCCAATGACAAGGGCACTCGCCTCTAGCAAAGGCCTGGGTCAGAACGACCAGTTCGCGGCAGAGCCTACGGAATGGGCAACCTAAAAGCCCCGTCTCCCTGGGACGTAAAACCGAGGGA
>CAYUCD010000022.1:0-9900 GCA_964443265.1 uncultured Gammaproteobacteria bacterium
CTCTCTCGCTCCAGAGGTTTTGTAATCCTATGTCGCATTTATTTGTGAAAACCGGCGACTTGGTACAGATCCTCGTCGGCAAAGATAAAGGAAAAACCGGAAAGGTGTTGCAAACTTTTCCGAAGTTGAATCGCGTGGTCGTAGAAGGCGTGAATATTATGAAGCGTCATTTGCGCACACGAAAGCAAGGGGAGCATGGTCAGGTGATTGAATTTCCTATGCCATTGCACGCCTCCAACCTAAAAGTTTTACATGAAGAAATGGCTGTTGCGGCTGCAGAAGAGGCGACTAAGGCTAAGAAGGCTCCTGCCAAAAAGCCTCGCGCGAAAAAAGCGTAATCTATCTACGATATGACGATGAAAGAACAGTATCAAAAAGAAGTCGTCCCATTCTTGGTTAAAGAATTGGGATTGAAAAACGCCTCTTCCGCTCCCAAGATCGTGAAGGTGTTGGTTACGGCTGGCTTATCGCAAGGCATCAAAGATGCAAAAGTCATGGATGTTGTAGATCAGACGTTGCGTCGCATCACTGGACAGGCTCCTGTAAAAACCAAAGCAAAGAAATCCATTTCTAGCTTCAAGATTCGCGAAGGTATGGTTGTTGGTACGGTTGTCACGCTTCGTGGACCTCGTATGTGGGATTTCTTAACACGGCTTGTTCACACCACGTTTCCACGTTTGCGCGATTTTCGCGGTATTTCTACAAAGATTGTGGATGAGCACGGCAACCTTTCTGTCGGCTTTCGTGAAAACCTCGCGTTTCCAGAGATTCGTCCAGATGAGGTGGAGCGCGTGCATGGATTAGAAGTAACGATCGCCACGACGGCTGGTACGAAAAAGGCAGGTCTGTTGCTGTTTAAGTCCCTCGGGTTTCCTTTCCAAACAAACTAATGCTATGGCTACACAAGGACAAATCGCAAAATCCCTTAAGCGACCAAAGTTTTCTTCCCGTATTGTTCGCCGATGCTGGCGATGCGGCCGTAAACACGGCTTTATGCGAGACTTTAAACTTTGCCGCATTTGTTTCCGTGAATTGGCTAACCGCGGGGAACTTCCCGGCGTAACCAAGTCTAGCTGGTAACCTTTCCTCTTATGTTTACAGATCCTATTGCAGATTTCTTAACGCGCATTCGTAACGCGCAAGCGGCTCGTCTTGAACTCATGACGGTGCCTGCTTCACGTATGAAGTGGTCGCTTGCCAAAATCTTGGAACAAGAGGGCTTTGTTGGAGCTGTTCGTCAAACAGGCGAAGGCACACAAAAAACCATTGAAATTACCCTGAAGTATCTTGGAAAAGCGCCTTTTATTCGTTCGATTCGTCGCATTTCTTCCCCGGGTCGTCGCGTATATCGCGGAGCCCAAGAATTGCCTCGTGTCCTTTCGGATCAGGGGATTGCTGTTCTCTCCACTTCCGTGGGTCTTATGACTAATAAAGAAGCTCGCAAGCGCAAATTGGGTGGCGAGATTCTTTGCGAAGTCTACTAATTTTAAACCTATGTCTCGTATTGGAAAAAAGCCCGTTCTTCTTCCCGCTTCGATCGATGCCTCGATTGAAGCAGGACACGTAACGGTGAAAGGACCGAAGCAGAGCCTCCAAGTGCCTGTTCCGGCTCATGTTTCTGTTGCGCTTCAGGCAGAGCCTCGAGCATTGGTTGTTTCTGTTGAAGAACCAGAACAGGTGGATCAGCGCGCTTTGTGGGGACTCATTCGACAACTTTTGCAAAATGCGGTTGAAGGTTTGCAGAAGCCGTATGAAAAAGCATTGGAATACGTGGGCGTTGGTTTCAAAGTTGCGTTGGAAGGACGTACGGTTGTGATGGAAGTTGGTTTTTCTCATCCAGTAAAATTTGCTCTTCCAGAAGGATTGGATGCGAAAGTTGAAAAACAGGTGTTGACCCTCTCTTCTGCGGATAAGTATTTGGTTGGAGAGACGGCTGCTCGTATTCGTGCTATCAAACCTCCAGAACCTTATAAGGGAAAAGGAATTAAATACGTTGATGAGGTTATCCGCCGCAAGGCTGGAAAGACCGCAAAGACGGCTGCCTAATCTTATGAAACAAGCAAATCTTCAGCAGGAGAAAAAAGCGCGTCGCGTTGCTCGCGTGCGTGCAAAAATCCACGGAACTTCGGCGCGACCGCGCTTGACCGTGTATCGTAGCTTGGCTCATATCGAGGCCCAGATTATTGATGATACGGTTGGAAAGACCTTGGTTTCTTGTCGCGATCTCGACCTTGAAGCAGCTCTTATTTCTGGAAAAAAGAAGGTTGAGGTTTCTCATCTTGTCGGTAAAACGATTGCAGAACGTGCAAAAGCAAAGGGAATTACTCATGTTGTTTTTGATCGACGGGATAAGCGCTATCATGGACGCGTGCAAGCAATTGCAGAAGGCGCTCGTGAAGGCGGACTCGTGTTTTAATTGATGATCTGTATGATGAATGAAGACGTACAACAACCAGAAGTCGTGACAGGCACTCCGGAAGCCCCGGCTACACCTGTTGCAGCTCCAACTCCAGCTCCTGCTGCCGTTGCTCCTGCCAATACCCCAAGCGCCCATCGTCCTTTTGGACAGGGTGGTTTTCGTCGTGGCGCAGGGCCTTCGGGTGGTCGCGGTGGTCGTGGAGGTGGTGGTGGCGGTCGAGGCCGTCGTCCAGACAGCCGTCGCCGTGCCCCTGGAGATGTTCCAGCTGAAGCTGACTACGAAGAAAAGAACGTGGAAGTCGCTCGCGTTACGCGTGTGACAAAAGGTGGTAAGCGCATGCGCTTTCGTGTGATTGCTGTGATTGGTAATCGTAAGGGTCGCGCAGGTTTTGGCTTGGCCAAGGGCGTGGACGTTGCGGCAGCTTCTGCGAAGGCTACAACGCAAGCTCGTAAATCTTTGTTGACGCTTTCCTTTGTGAATGAAACGATTCCTCACGCTGTTTCTGCAAAGTTTGGCGCTGCATCTGTTTTGTTAAAGCCAGCTCCAAAAGGAACAGGAATCAAAGCCGGCGGTGCCGTGCGCATTGTGCTCGCGCTTGCTGGTGTTCCAAACGTGGTTTCGAAGATTCTCGGTTCTTCCAATAAGATCAATAATGTTAAAGCGACTTTCCTTGCCTTGAAAAAACTTCGCGCTCCAGAGGGAGTTGTGGAGAAAAAGGAAGGGGAAGCATCTAAGGTTTAGTTTTACGCTTATGGCACTTACTCTTCATACCATTCAACCAAAACGCGGTTCTCGTACCAAGTCGTTTCGTGTTGGACGTGGTTTGGGATCTGGCCGCGGAAAAACCGCTGGTCGAGGTACCAAAGGACAACGCTCTCGTAGCGGAGGCAAAAATAAACTCAAGCTTCGTGGCATGAAGCAGATGTTGCTTTCTTTTCCAAAGAATCGTGGTTTTCATAGTCATTTTGAAAAAGCTACTACGGTTCCTTTGACGCGTCTTTCTGCGTTTCCAGACGGAGCCGTCATTACTCTTGGAGTCTTGAAAACAAAGTCTCTTGTTTCACGCGGCGCTTCTATTGTTAAAATCGTCGGTACAGGCAAGCTTGATAAGAAGTGGACATTGAAAGGCGTTTTGGTGAGCGCAGGAGCCAAGGCGGCTATTGAGGCCGCGGGAGGTACGTGTGTTGCGAGTCATTCCTAACCCATCTTATTCCCCGTCGTAGGGGGGCGACTATGTGGGACAAACTTAAACGCGTTTGGCAAGTTAAAGAGGTACGAAACGGTCTCATCTTTGTGACTGCGATGATGGTGTTGTTTCGCATTGCTGCAAATATTCCATTGCCAGGTGTCAATCTTTCTGCCTTGCGCCAATTTTTTGACGCAAACCAGGCTCTTGGTTTATTGAATTTGTTTTCTGGCGGTACGATCCGTAATTTTAGCATCGTTGCCATGGGTGTTGCGCCGTATATTACCGCGTCCATTATTTTTCAACTTCTTGGCATGATCGTGCCACGTATTGAAGAGATCCAAAAAGACGGTGAACAAGGACGTCAGCGTATCAATCAGTGGACGCGTTTGCTCACGATTCCTTTGGCGTTCATTCAAGCTTTTAGCTTGTTGACGCTCATGAAGCAGTCGCAATTTCCTATTTTAACGGATGCCACGCCTTTGCGTATTGCGGTGATTGTTTTTGGTGCAACGGCTGGTACGGTTTTTCTGATGTGGCTTGGTGAGTTAATTACGGAAAAGAAGGTTGGCAATGGTATTTCTTTGTTGATTTTTGCCGGTATTTTGGCTGATTTGCCCAACTCTTTCTCCCAATTTTTAACCACGTATGATTCGTCTCAACTCTTTACGGTTGCTCTGTACGCATTGATTGCGGTTGTGACGATCGTTGGAGTCGTCTTTGTGACAGAAGGACAGCGAAACGTTCCTGTCCAATACGCAAGGCAGATTCGTGGGACATCTTCTGCGGGAGGTGTGACGTCTTCTCTTCCTTTGCGCGTGAACATGGTTGGAGTGATCCCGATCATTTTTGCCATTTCCCTCCTCATCCTCCCGAGCATTCTTGGACAGTTCTTGATGCGTGCAAAAACCATTTGGATTACAGATGCTGCACGTTGGGTGTTGATGATGCTTGAAAATCAGTGGGTGTACGGTTTATTGTATTTCCTTTTGGTGGTTGGGTTTACGTATTTTTATACGTCAGTTGTGTTTCATCCAGACCAAATTTCAGAGAACTTGCAGAAGCAAGGGGGATTTGTTCCAGGTATTCGTCCGGGACGACCAACCGCCGATTATCTTCAGCACATCATCCAACGCATTACCCTTGGCGGAGCTTTGTTTCTTGGCGCGATTGCGGTTCTTCCTATCCTGATTCAGGGTTTTACAGGAACGCGAACGCTTGCTTTAGGAGGCACATCGCTTTTGATCGTTGTTTCTGTGGTGATTGAATCCGTAAAGCAAATCGAATCGCAGCTAACGATGCGAGAGTACGACGCTTATTAAATTGAGTTTTTTCGTGAAAAAAAGCACGGGATTTGTCCCGTGCTTTTGCATCTTTGTTTGTCGTGATATTCTCCGGCCATGACGCGCAAACGCCTACGAGGTTTTATGTTCGGTCCGCAAGGCGCTGGGAAGAGCACCCAGGGCCAGCTTTTGTCGGATCGATTTAGCGTTCCTTTTGTGGGCGCGGGAGATTTGTTTCGTGCAGAGATTGACGCAGGTACTCCGCTTGGAGCGCTGGTTCAACAATATGTTTCTTCCGGACTTCTAGCGCCCGATGAATTAACGAATGCGATTATTTTAAAACGGTTGCGCGAAGTTGAAACGGATCGAGGTTTTGTTTTGGATGGCTATCCACGTAATGTGGAACAAGCAGAATCATTGGATCGTGTGTTGAAAATTAATCTTGCCATTCAAATTAAATTAAGCGACGAAGAGGCTGTTCGCCGATTAGCTGGCCGTCGTCAGTGTCGTGCCTGTCGCGCGGTGTTTCATGTAAGCGATGTTCCACCCGCATTGCAAGATATTTGTTCGGTTTGTGGGCATGAGCTTGTGAAACGGCAGGATGATGATGAAACAACCATCCGTCAGCGCCTTGCAACCTATCATTTTATGACAGAACCCATGGCCACGTATTATCGACAGCGAGGCGTTTTGCTTGTGGTTCAGGGGGAGCAGTCGGTTCCGTTGCTTTTTGAGGATTTGGTAAAACGCATGGCCAAATTAGGCTTTGTGGCATAAGATAGTTTTTGTATGTCTTTGATTAAAACCCCTGAAGAAATAGAGAAATTGAAGCGTGGAGGCGCGATTTTATCAGCAACCCTCCGCGAGATTCGTGCGGCGTGTGTGGCAGGCGCTTCCACAAAAGCGCTGGATGCAATCGCGCAGAAACGGTTTGCAGAAGCCGGTGGTAAGCCGTCTTTTTTGGGCTACGAGCTTTATCCGGGAAACGGATTTCCTGGAGCGCTGTGCGTGTCTATTAATGAAGAGGTGGTCCATGGATTACCTGTACCAGATCGAACCATTCACGAAGGGGATATCGTAGGATTAGATCTCGGACTTTGGTATGAAGGACTTGCGACAGATATGGCTTCTACGGTCATTGTTGGCGATGTAGATATCAAATCACGTCTTCTTGTACAGGACACGCGTGAATCATTGGTACGCGCTTTATCCGTGGTTCGAGCAGGTGCTTTAGTTTCTGATATTGGGGCTGCGGTTGAAGATTATTTAAAACCAAAAGGATATGGCATTGTTCGCGATTTAGTTGGACATGGCGTTGGACATGCTACACACGAAGATCCGCAAATTCCGAATTATCGCGAACCAAATGCTCCGCGCGTTGTCTTACGTAAAGGAATGGTGATCGCGATTGAGCCGATGGTGAATCTTGGAACGTGGCGTGTGAAATCGCTCGCAGACGGATGGACGATCGTGACAGCGGATAAAAACAGTTCTGCGCATTTTGAAGTGACGATTGCGGTGACGGATGATGGGTATGAGCTGATAACACCTTGGCCAGACGTTTAATTTATTTGTCGAGTGATTGCGGAAATCGTATGATAGGGGGCGCTATGAAACGCGTTCCCTTTTTTTTGACAGTGGATGTTGGAACTACGGCGGTAAAAGCAATTGTCTTTGATACAGAACTCAAACAGCTCGTTCGTGTGGCGAAAGAATTGCACGAATATCGTTTTAAGCGCGATTGGGTGGAGCAAGATCCCATGGAGATCGTCCGCGTTTGTCGTTTTGTTTTGAAAAAAGCTGTAAAAAAAAGTGGATTAGATCCGCGTGGTTGTTTGGGACTTGGTATGGCGGATCAGCGCGAGACCACAATTATTTGGGACAAGAAAACAGGAAAGCCTGTGCATCGTGCGATTGTTTGGAAAGATGTGCGTACCACGCGTCTTTGTCGACAATTACACAAGCATCATGAAAAAGAGATTCGTCACAAAACAGGGCTTTCGTTGATTCCGTATTTTTCTGCGACGAAGATTCAATGGATTCTGGATCAGGTTCCTGGCGTTCGTGAACGCGCGCAACAGGGGAAGCTTTTATTTGGAACGGTAGATACTTGGGTTTTGTGGAATCTTTGTCAGAAACACCCGCACGTAACAGATGAGACGAATGCGGCGCGTACGCTTCTTTATAATATTCAGACGCATGAATGGGATTTGGGACTTCGCTCTTTGTTTCGTGTTCCTGTAGGATTGTTGCCAAAAGTTTTGCCAAGCCGAGCGGATTTTGGAGTGCTAAAAGCAGACATTGTTGGGGCGCCTGTTCGTGTTGTTGCTGTGTGCGGAGATCAGCAGGCGAGTGTGTATTCTGCTTTGCATGCTCTTCCAAAGGGAACGCGAGCTGCTACCAAGGTTACCTTTGGAACGGGTACTTTTATTGCCCAGGTATTGGATAAGGGGTTTGCCTTGCATGATGGGTTTTTTACGACCGTGGCTCCAGGCCTAAAGGGATCGCTTTATGTTTTGGAAGCGAAGATTGATCGCGGAGGGATCCAGGTTGCGCCTTTGCTGAAGAAACCAAAAAAATTAGAAAAGTTTCTTTTCCATTTAGCAAAAGACGTGGATGGTATTTTGAAACGTCTGCCCATCTTTCCTCAGCGGATTGTGGTTGATGGGGGAGTGAGTCGCGATGGTATTTTGCCTGCGATGCAAACAAAGATTTCCGGCGTTACGGTGAAGCAACTTCCTACGTTTGATGGAACGTCTTATGGTGTGGTTTTGCTTGTTCGGGATGCGACTTCTAAGAAATAAATAGAAAAGAAAAACCCCTGGCGAAGCCGGGGATTTTTTTTATTTCTTGTCGCGGAATAATCGGCTCGAGTTTATCAGGGGGAAGAAGTCTGCGGCGAAATTATAGAATGCAGCTAATGCCGGACCGATCCAGCCAAAAAGTACCAAGGCAAAACCTAGCGCATTTGAAATACCCCAAATCCAGATATCTGAATGAATCACGGATAAGGTTCTGCGACTAAGTTTCACCATTTCTGGCAAACGTAAAAGGTTGTCTGTTGTGATGACCACGTCTGCTGCTTCTACGGCTACAGCTGTACCACCGCTTCCCATGGCAATGCCAATGTCTGCGCGTGCGAGTGCAGGAGCGTCATTTACCCCGTCGCCTACCATACCCACGATTCCTGTTTTTTTATTTGCGAGCCGTTCTAGAGCATCGAGTTTTTCTTCTGGGATCATGGAGGCACGTACATCTTTAATTCCTAATGTGCGCGCAACCTCACCCGCAACCTTTTCATTATCTCCCGTAAACATGGTGATGTGATCTACGCCGAGTTTTCGCAATGCGATCATGCTTTCAGCTGCTTCTGGGCGCGGTGTATCTGCAACAGATACAAGACCTGCATATTGTTTGTCGATAAAAAGAAGCGTCACGGTTTGTCCTTTGTCTTTAATTTCTTTTATTTTTTCTTGTATCTCTTTTGGAATGATCAGCTTCTGCGCTTTGAGGATTTTTTCATTTCCCGCAATCATTGTTTTGTGTTTATAGGTTGCGATGACGCCACTTCCTTCTTTGACGGTATAGGATTCTGGATCTGGAATGGCGTCCACTTTTTTCATAGCTCCACGCAAGAGCGCGCGACCCACAGGATGCTCTGAATATTTTTCTGCAATGCCGAGCGCTTCCCAGAATTCAGTTTCGGATTGATTAGGTGCGATTTCTGTTTTTCGAATGGCTAGTTTGCCGTAGGTTAGCGTTCCGGTTTTGTCGAGAATGAGCGTTTTTAGTTTTGCGAGCTGTTCGAGGGATTCGCCTCCTTTAATGATAACGCCACGTTTTGCGGCCATGCCAAGGCTTGCGGTCATGGCGAGCGGAATAGCTACGGCCATATCATCGGCACAGGCAACTAAAAAAATGGAAGCTGTTTTTAAGATGTCGTGTGTTATTAAGTAGACCCCAAGGCCCAGGAGGCCAACGAGGGGCAGGAAGATTCCCGCAAACCGATCCGCGATTTTTTCTGCGCCGGATTTTCTTTTGCCAGCATCGCGCATCAATGTTGCCATGCGCTCAATCGTCGAGTCTTTGCCCACGCGCGTGGCTCGCATTTTTATGACGCCTGATTCATTTAATGTTCCGGCAAGAAGCGTGTCCCCGTGTATTTTTCGTACAGGCAATGATTCACCCGTGACAGAGGATTCGTTGAATTCGCCTTTTCCGAATGTGACAACTCCATCTACAGGAACACGATCACCATCTTTAATAATAAGGATGTCGTTTGTTTTGATTTTATCAACGTCGATTTCTATTATTTTTCCTTTGGATTCACGAAATGCTTTTAGGGGTTTGAGTTTGAGGAGTTCTTCAACTGCGTGATGCATGCGTGTGGATGTGCGCCAATCAAGAAAGCGCGCGCAAGAAAGCATGAGAACAATAAAAGCAGCTGTACGGCCATCGTTTGTTGAAAAGGCGATGATGAGGGCGAACGCATTAAAAACATCTATGGTAATTTTTTTTCGCCAGATGCCTTTGAGCGCACTTATAAGGGTTGGGACAGCGCCTAAAAGTGCAAGAGCAAACAAAAGAAGATTTACTGGAAAAAAGAAGCGAAGCCCAAGCGCTATGAGCAAGGTAGCTACCAGCAGGTACTCGCGGTACGGCATTTTCAAAAAGGGCATAGACACTTGAAAGTATAGCAAAAAAACGGGATTTTATCTTGTAAAAAAAACTCCCCGTTGCTGAAAGCAAAGGGGAGTGAGAGAAGAGGAATGCGCTAGCGATGGTGTCCGCCACCGTGGCCGCCGCCCGAGTGGCCGCCTCCGTGGAAGCCTCCGCCTCCGAATCCTCCGTGGCCACCGCCGGGATGACCTCCTGGTCGGTGACCTTGGTTCCAGCCAGATCCGTAGGAAGGAGTGGGGTGGGAGCCGCCGTAGGAGCGGTACCCTCCGCCGTAGTAAGGTGGCTGTTGATAGCCGTAACTGCCGTAGGAGCGATAGTAGGGCATTGGCGTC